>JAISJS010000076.1 GCA_031261385.1 Treponema sp. | reverse complement strand
ATGGAAGATGCGAAGATGACCGGAATTACTCCCGACGGGTTGATTTTAAAGGGAATATAGGTGTTCTGGGCGCCGTACATTTTCCTGCCGACCACCCGTTTGGCATAGTTCACGGGGATTTTCCGCTGTCCCTGCTGTTCAAATACAACCAGGGCAACGACCGCCACAAACATGACCAGAACCACAACAACAAAGACCAGGTTCAGTGACCCATCCCGCACTTTTTCAACCAGCTCATACACCGCCTGGGGAAGCCGCGCCACGATACCGGCAAAAATCAAAAGGGAAATCCCATTTCCTATGCCCCGTTTGGTAATCTGCTCACCTATCCACATAAGGAACATCGTTCCCGTCGTTACCGTTAGTATGGCAATGATGGAAAAAGGAACCATTCCCATACTGAGAAGATTTGGTACCTCGGCGGAAATACTCCTGGCGTACTGGGTAACGGCAAAAGACTGAATAAGACAAACCGCTACCGTACCGACACGCTGGTACATCTGTATCTTTTTCTTGCCCCCCTCCTCCTGGGAGATCTTCTTGAGGGAAGGAAACACAATGAGGAGGAGCTGCATGATGATCGACATTGATATGTAGGGCATAATCCCCAACATAAAAACAGAGAAATTTGAAAAGGCGCCGCCGGCAAAGAAGTCCAGGTACTCCACAATGGCATTTCCATCGCTATTCTGTGATAGTGAAAAGAAGTAGGCGGCAAGCTCACGGACGTTGATCCCCGGTATGGGGAGTACTGCGCCAATCCGGAATACCACGAGCATTGCCGCAGTAAAAAGGATGCGCTCCCGGAGTTCCTTTACTCTGAAAATTCCAACTAATGGATTAGCCATGCATTATTCCTGTTCGGCTTTTGCCGTTTTTGCAGCCGGACCGCCTTTGCCGCCGGCCTTACCCTTTGCGGGCCGTTCCGCAGGGGCATCTACGGTAACATCGCCGCCTGCCTTTTCGATTTTTTCCTTCGCGGAGGCGGATACCGCCGCAACCTTAAAGGAAAGTTTCTTGGTAAAATCTCCATTGCCAAGGATCTTTACCGGAACAGTCCCTTTAACCAGGCCTTTTTTTATCAGCGAGGCGGCGTTCACGGTTTCGGAAGCTTCAAAGCGCTTCTCGATTTCCCCAAGGTTCACCGCCTGGAATTCCTTCTTAAAGGGATAATTTGAAAAACCCCGGTGTGCCAGCCGCCGGTAAAGGGGCATCTGCCCGCCTTCAAACCCGACATACGTCTTGCCGCCGGACCGGGACTTCTGTCCCTTGTTTCCTTTCCCGGCAGTGGTACCCCGGCCTGAACCTTGCCCGCGGCCGATGATCCGCTTTTTTTTATTGGCGCCCTCCGGGGCGTGCAAATCAAAATCGTGCATATTCAATACTCCTTGCAGTTTTTCTACGAAAAACTGTGAATTCAGACCACCGTCAGGTGGTCTGAACATCCTCCACCGAGACCAGATGGGAAACAACTCTCACCATTCCCAAAATCACCGGAGTCGCTTCCTGCTCGGTAGAAGAACCAATCTTCCGCAGACCCAGGGAACGAACCGTGGCGCGCTGTTTTGGGAGCGACCCAATGGTGCTCCGCACCAGACGAATACGTATTTTCTTCGCCATTTTTAACCCCACAACTCTGCAAGGGACTTGCCCCGGTTCTTGGCGACTGCCTTGGCGTCCATCATCTTGCTGATGCAGGTAAACGTCGCCTTGACCACGTTATACTGGCTTGAAGCCCCGATGGACTTACTGAGCACATCGGTTACCCCGCCGGCTTCCATGATGGCCCGTACCGGACCTCCGGCGATGATTCCCGTCCCCGAACAAGCCGGTTTAAGGAGCACCCGTGAAGCCTTAAAGTCCCCGGAAATCTCGTGGGGAATTGTCCCGTTCTTCACCGGCAGCTTCACCATATTCCGCTTTGCCTTATCAACGCTCTTGCGGATCGCTTCGGAAACATCGTTTGCCTTGCCGAAGCCATAACCCACGTTACCCTTTTTATCGCCGATAACCGTGAGGGCAGAAAAAGAGAAGCGCCGACCGCCCTTAACCACTTTCGCAGTCCGGTTGAGCTTGACCAGCTTCTCGACAAATTCTTTTTCCGTATCCCTGTCCCGGTTTCGATCTCTATCCCGTGAATGTTCCATTCCGCCCCCTAGAACCGGATCCCGGCTTTCCGGGTTCCTTCGGCTAACGCCTTGATTAAACCATGATACAGATATCCGTTCCTGTCAAAGACCACCTCTTTGATGTTCTTTTCCAGGAGCCGTTTCCCCATCACCTCACCGAGCTGCGCCGCGCCTTCCACGGTAGCCTTTATATTCCGGAGATCCTTCTCCAGATTCGAAGCAGACACAAGGGTATACCCCTTGGTATCATCAATAATCTGGATCGACAGCCGACGGTTACTCCGGGTAACGGTCATCCGCGGCCGCTCGGCAGTACCGGAAAGTGTCTTACGAATATGCACTTTCCTCTTAAGCCGTTTTCTGTCTTTTTCAAGCATTTTTCGCAGCATTATACAATCCTCTTTAGAGACCCCTCGTTAGGGTTCTCACTTGACGCCGGATTTACCGACTTTTCTTCTGATCTGCTCATTATCATACCGGATACCCTTGCCTTTGTAGGGCTCAGGAAGCCGGAGCTTCCGTATCTGGGAGGCAAATTCGCCGACCCGCTGTTTGTCGATGCCGTTTACCGTCACCTTGCCGTTGGGCTCCACAATCACCGACAGATCATCAGGAATTCCTACAAAGATGTCATTGGAATACCCCAAGCTCATGGAAAGGAGCTTTCCCTGCACTTCTGCCCGGTAACCGACGCCGGTAATAATCAACGCCCTGCTGAAACCGGCAGAAACCCCTATCACCATGTTGTTAAGGAGATTCCGGTACAGCCCGTGATAGGCCACCGTCTGTTTTTCTTCGTTCGCCCTGCCCACAATTATCTCTTCACCTTTATCTTCAAAGGTGACGACGGGGTGGTACTTTTGGGTCAGCTTGCCCTTGGGGCCTTCGACAGTCATCACTTCACTCTGGAAGCTGACCTTAACCCCCTTGGGAACCTTGACCGGTATTTTTCCGATGCGCGACATATACTTCCTCTTATCCTACCAAACGGTACAGATTACTTCTCCGCCGACTTTTTTCTCGGCGGCCTTTTTTCCGGTAGTAACACCCTGTGACGTTGAAACGATCAGGGTGCCATAGCCGTTATAAACCCTCGGCATATTCTTATAGCCCATATAGACCCGGCGGCCTGGTTTGGACACCTTCTCTATGCCGTGAATAATCGGAGCGGTTGCTTCATCATACTTAAGGAAAACCCGGATAACGTTTGCGCCGTCCTGATTTGCCTTCTTGAAATTTTTGATATACCCTTCGGTCTTCAGAATCTTGACTATCTCAAGCTTCAGCTTGGAGGTAGGGATATCAACCTTTTCATGCTTTGCCATTCCGGCATTCCGGATCTTAGTCAGCATGTCAGCGACGGGATCAGATATGCTCATCCTTTTCTCCTACCAGCTCGATTTGGTGACGCCGGGAATAAGCCCTTCGCTCGCAAGTTTGCGGAAGCAAAGACGGCACATCTCATATTTCCGCAGATAGCCTCTGGCCCGTCCGCAGATCCGGCAGCGGTTCACCTTTCTCGTTTTATATTTAGGCGTCCGCAACGCCTTAATGATCATCGCTTTTCTTGCCATGAATAACCCAAAGCCTCCTTATTTCCTGAACGGCATGCCGAACTTGGCGAGGAAGGCCTTTGCCTCCGCATCGGTCCGCGCCGTCGTTACGATGACGACGTTAAGTCCTGCTACGCGCTCAATTTTATCAAAATCTATCTCAGGGAAAATGATCTGCTCGGTAATACCCAACGCATAATTTCCATGACCGTCAAAAGCGTTCCCGCTGATTCCCCGAAAGTCCTTTACGCGGGGAAGAGCCACATTCACAAGCCGGTCAAGGAATTCGTACATCATGGCGCCCCGCAGGGTCACCTTGGCGCCGATTTCCTGACCTTCACGAATTTTAAAGTTCGCGATACTTTTGCGGGCCTTTGTCTTGACCGCATGCTGCCCGGTGATAAGGGTAAGATCGTCGATTGCCGCATCCAAAATCTTTTTATTGGTAAGCGCCTCACCGACCCCCATGCTCACCACGATTTTTTCAAGCCGCGGGGTCTGCATGGTAGAAGTATACCCTTATTCCTTGAATAGCTCTGGGGCAATCTGCTCCTTGTATATATTCTTAAGCCTTGGTTCGTTCTTGTTCATTACAGGGCCTCTCCGCATTTTCTGCAAACCCGGGTTTTATTCTCCCCGTCGATCTTATACCCTATCCGGGTAGGTCCGCATTTTTTACAAACGATTTGCACATTGGAACTGTGTATCGCCGCTTCCAGTTCAACGATTCCGCCCCGATCCTGCTGGTTCTTGCGCTTCTGTGCCTTTTTAACAATGTTGGCGCCTTCCACAACGATTCGGTCCTTGTCACGGAGAATCTTGAGTATACGCCCCCGCTTGCCCTTATCCTTGCCCGCAATGATCTGAACAGTATCTTCTTTTTTCAGTTTAAACTTATGTACTGCTACTGCCATGGTTTACAATACCTCCGGAGCGAGAGACACGATCTTCATGTAATCTTTCTCCCGCAATTCACGGGCCACCGGCCCGAAAATGCGCTTTCCCTTGGGGTTCAACGCCGCATCAATAATGACACAGGCATTGTCATCAAAACGGATATAGGTTCCATCGGGACGGCGGTATTCCTTATGGGTCCGCACTACCACCGCTTTTTCTACCGAGCCTTTTTTAATCGTCGATGTAGGAAGGGCGTCCTTCACCGCAACGACGATAATATCGCCAATACTCGCGTATTTCCGCCTGGTACCGCCCAGCACTTTTATACACTGGACTATTTTTGCTCCTGAATTGTCCGCCACATTCAGGAAACTTTCCACTTGAATCATTTTCCCTCGCTCTCCTTATTTGGCGCGTTCAAGAATCTCCGCGAGTTTCCAGCATTTTTCCTTGCTGATGGGACGGCATTCCACAACCCGGACCCGGTCCCCTATCTTCGCGTCATTATTTTCATCATGGGCCTTTACTTTCTTGACCCGCCGTACATATTTCTTATACAGGGGATGAAGGGTAGTGGTTTCTACGGCGACCACGATGGTTTTACTCATCTTGTCGCTCTTTACAATCCCCACAAACTCTTTTTTCCCGCTCTTCACCTTAACGGTCTCTACTGCTGCGTCTGCCACGGCTCTTCTCCTTTACCCCTGGGCCTGAGCGGCTGCTCCCTGCGCGGCCGCCTTCTTCTGCCCTTCAAGTTCCTGGGCATGGATCAGTGTGTTGAGCCGGGCAATTTGCCGGCGTAAAACCCGCTTTTGCAGGGGATTATCTACATGCCCAACAACGATCTGGAACCGGAATTCCATATATTTCCTTTTGAGCTCTTCCCGTTTTGCCTTGAGCTCCGGAAAGCTCAGGTTCTTGAATGAATTCTTCATGCCCGCCGCCCTTATGCGCCCAGTTCCATATCGGAACGAGCCACAAACTTTGTTTTAATCGGAAGTTTGGAACCGGCCAGTGTCATGGCTTCCTGGGCAATAGCTTTTTCGATGCCGCCGAGTTCAAACATCACCGTTCCCGGCTTTACTACGGCAACCCAATATTCCGGAGCGCCCTTTCCTTTACCCATACGGGTCTCAGCGGGCTTCTTTGAATACGGCTTATCCGGATAAATCCTGATCCAGATCTTTCCACCGCGCTTGATATGCCGGTTAAGGGCAATACGGGCGGCCTCTATTTGCCTATTGGTAATCCACATCCGATCCATTGCAACAAGGGCAAAATCGCCGAATGCCACTGAATTTCCCCTGGTGGCATTTCCCGGCATATTGCCGCGCTGCACTTTCCGGTGCTTTACACGTTTCGGACTAAGCATTATTAACCTCTTCCCCGCGCAGCCGCATGGCTGCGCAATTCAATCGAAGTGAATCGAAGATTCACACTAACTCCTCGCTCCCGGGCTGACCCGGTCCCGCCGTTTACGGACCAAAGCCCCGGCGTCTTCCTTCTGTTCTTTGCCGTACTTCATGCCGTTATACACCCAAACCTTTACTCCGATAGAACCAAAGGTCGTGTGCGCCTCAGCAAAGCCGTAATCAATATCTGCCCGCAGGGTATGCAGAGGAATACGCCCCTCTTTTGCTTCCTCGGTACGGGACATTTCGGCGCCGCCGAGGCGACCGGAGAGCCGGACCTTTACACCCTGGGCGTTGCCTTTTTTAATGGCATTGCTGATTGCCTGTTTCATGGTCCGCCTGAAAGATGACCGGGCCAAAAGCTGACGGGCTATGTTCTGTGCGACAATCTGCGCATTACTGTCGGCGTTCCGCACTTCTTTAATCTTTATCTGAATCTTCTTGGTTACGTGCTTCTGCAGTTCCGCGCCAATCTTCTCAATATTGGCGCCTTTAACCCCAATGATAACGCCGGGGCGTGCAGTGTGGATCGTAATCGTGATCCGCTGGGGATGCCGGATAATTTCCAGCTCCGCAATATCGGCGCCCTTGGTCTCGGGCATTTCAAGAATATATTTCCGCAGTTTCAAATCCTCATGAAGGGTATCTGCATATTCCTTGGGGTCCACATACCACCGTGAAGCCCAGGTCTTATTTATGCCGAGCCGCAGTCCTACGGGATTTACTTTTTGTCCCATTTATTTCCCCGCCTTTACAGAGTTGCCGGATATTCCGGTTTCATCAATCACCACGGTTATGTGGCACATCCTTTTAAGAAGCATATCCGCCCGGCCCCTGGCCCGGAACCAAACCCGTTTCATCCGGGG
>JAISJS010000245.1 GCA_031261385.1 Treponema sp. | reverse complement strand
GGAAAAAGGCACGGGAAGGCTGGCAGGCGGAATTTGACGCATGGTCAACGGAGAACCCCGATAAGCGAAAAGAGTGGGATCAGTATCATTCAAACAAAGCAGTTCCCGCTGCTCTTCCTGCCTTTGCCGCCGGTGACAAGATCGCTACACGGACCGCGGGGAACAAAGCCCTGGCTGCGGTTGCCGCTGCCAATAAAAACCTTGTCGGCGGCGCTGCGGATCTTAAAGGCCCCAATGCCGTCGGTTTTCCCGATTCGGGGATATACTCCGCTGCGGATCGGGGCGGGCGTTACATTCACTTTGGCATACGTGAATTTGCCATGGCTGCAATCTGTAACGGTATTTCATTGCATGGGGGCCTGCGGTCTTTCTGCGCTACCTTTATGGTTTTTTCTGATTATCTCCGCCCGGCATTGCGGCTTTCCGCATTGATGAAGCAGCCGGTGATCTACGTCCTTACCCACGATTCAATTTTTGTCGGTGAAGACGGCCCCACTCACCAGCCGGTTGAACATCTGGCTGCACTGCGGGCCATCCCCAATGTACGGGTTCTGCGTCCTGCCGATCCGGAAGAAGCGGCAGAGGCCTGGGCCATAGCGATAGACCGGCATGACGGTCCCACGGTCCTTGCCCTTTCCCGCCAAAACCTTGCGGTCTTTCCCAAGGCCGATCCCGACTGGAAAAACACGATACGCACCGGCGCATATATCGCCAAAAAGGCTGAAGGCAAACCCGGCCTCGTGATCATTGCCACCGGTTCCGAAGTCGGCATCGCCCTTGCGGCTGCAGAAAAAGTATCCGGTAAAAATATCCAGGTAATTTCCATGGTGAGCAAGGAACTCTTTGAGTCGCAGCCCGCCGCCATACAGGACGCCATTGTCCCACCCGGCACACGGGTGATCGTCTGTGAAGCGGGAATACGCCAGGGCTGGGAACGCTGGGCAAAAGTGGAGGACATCCTCTCCATCGACCGCTTCGGCGAATCCGGCCCCGCCGATAAAGTTGCAGCGGCCCTGGGCCTCACTGTTGACGCACTGACGGCAATAATTAACCGCTAAAGATTTTATGGTAAGAGAGCCCGCCCCTGGCCGGACGGCTGGGGGCGCAGTTTACTTCTTTTTACAAATATTTATTTGCTATTTCTATGAATCTTTCTTGCGACTTTGTTACGAATTTTTCTTTTTCAACAAAGCCTTTTTCAAATTCCTCAAATTCATTTTCATCAATTTCGTAAATTGAGCCTTCATCAAATATTCCGGTTATCCCATTTAAGGCTTCGGGATATAATTCGAAAACCAATAAGGCCGCCGGGTATTTACCATCTTTGTTCGTTATATTAAATGCTTTTGATTCCTTAAATCCGAATCTTTTATAATATTCAGGATCGCCATATATTAGTATCGCCTTATACCCCATTTCTCCGGATAATTTTATCGTGTGGTTTATCAATTCTCCGCCAATTCCCCTGTTCTGATATTCCGGCAATACACTTATTGGCCCAAATGTTAATACCGTGTGTTCTTTGTCATTACCCTTTATTTTTGCTTCTACATATACAATATTACCAACAATTTGATTATTGTGAAGCGCAATAAAATCCAGTTCTTTAACAAATTCAGAAGCCTTTCGCAGATTATGAATAAGAAAATGTTCATTGCACCCGGGAAAATAAACATTCCAGAAAGCCTCTCTGGTTAATTCCTCAACAAGCCTATAATCATTTTCTTCTTCTGGTCTTAATTTCAGTTTCATAAGATAATTCAATATATGGCAGAAACTGTTAGTTGTACAAGTACGCGTATAGCCATTGACCAAACGTAAATCCCGCCGTAACCTGAGAGACAGTTATGGAACTCCTTTCTCCTGCGGGAAATCTTGAAAAATTAAAATACGCGTATGCTTTTGGCGCCGATGCGGCATATATCGGGCTCAAGGATTTTTCACTTCGTGTTAAGGCTGACAACTTTCATAATGACGAAGCCGCCGGTATCCGTGATCTGAAAAAAGATAAAAAACTCTACTGCGCCATGAATATCTATTTTCATAAAGATGATATAACCCGCCTGGAAAGCGAACTTGATTACATTGCCGAATACCCTTTTGACGCCTTTATCGTCAGTGATGTCGGTATCGTCCCGCTTCTGCGGCGCAGATTTCCTCATGCAAAACTTCACCTGTCTACGCAGGCAAATTGCACCAATGCCGAAGCTGCCCGAATGTATCAGGATATGGGGTTTTCACGAATTATTTTGGGCCGCGAAGTGGGACTGGATGAAATTGCCGGTATAAAAGCCAAAAATCCCGCTCTGGAACTTGAAGCTTTTGTTCATGGCGCCATGTGCCTTGCGTACTCGGGACGATGTTTCTTAAGTGCATGGATGGCCGGCCGTTCCGGTAACCATGGCGGATGCGCCCATTCCTGCCGCTGGGAATACCGGCTTTTGGAAGAAGCCAAACGGCCCGGTGAATACTTTCCTGTTTATGAAGGTGAAAACTTTACTACGATACTTTCCTCCCGCGATCTCTGTATGATTGACCACCTTGCCGATCTCAAGTCAGCCGGAATTGATGCAATAAAAATTGAGGGCCGCATGAAGTCACTTTACTATACGGCTGTTGTTACCCGCGCCTACCGGAAACATCTGGATGCTCTTAACGGAAAACTCACCGTTTCCGCAAGTGGAAATTCCGCAGGCAAAAATTTCTCAAGCGGAATTTCCGCAGATGACCTTGCCTCTTATCGCGCAGATCTTTTCCGGGTAAGCCACCGTGAATACTGCACCGGTTTTTATTTCGGCCGCGGCGAGGTAGAACGCCCCACAGAAACGGGTTATCTTACAAAAGATATGTTTTTGGGAATTATCGGCAAAGAGGTTTCCGATGGCGTTTATGAACTGGACATTCGCAACCAAATTACAGCGGGCATGGCAATCCAATATATTGGTCCCGATGAGCCGTTTATACAAGACTCAAATTTTACGCTGCTTGATGAAAATGGCGCATCACTACAAAAAGCCGATCATGAGTATACCGTTCGCATTAAACCAGGTGTTCGAGTCCATTCCGGGTACATCATCCGCCGTGAGGCATAACGAGTTATGTTTGAGGCTGACACGATTCGAACGTGCGACCTGCAGATACCACGACAGACGCATGAAAAGGAATTTTACCACGAACCACACGAACCAACACAAAAAATA
>JAISJS010000073.1 GCA_031261385.1 Treponema sp. | reverse complement strand
GATTTTTTTCATCAAAGGCGACAAGCGCCACAAACTCCTAGCCCTTCAAAAAATCCCGTAGCTCTTCATGGTTGACCCCGATACCGCCCTGGGCGTCGAGCTTTTTGCCATTGAGGCGGAAGGCGGGGACGAACCAGACGCCGCTTTTTTCATAGGCCAGATCGTTGTTTTCATCAACCTGTTTGGCATATTTTTTCGATTCCAAAATCGAACGGAATTTGGCGGTATCGACGAGGTCTTTGAGGATGCTGCACAGGACATCAACCTTTTCCACATCCTGCCGCTCGGCGGCGATGGCCTGAAACATTGCCTTGTGAAAAGCGGGTAAATCAACGCCGAGCTCCCTGGCAGCGTAATAGGATTGGCAGGCCAGATCCGTGTGGGGTGGATGATTTTCGGGGCGGGGGTGTGACTCAATGGGCCGCCACTCAATCTCGATTTCCGGGTGATCCCCGATAAACTCCAAAAGCGACTCATACCCTTTTTTGCAGTAAGGGCACTCATAATCGTAAAAAATCTGCATTGTTGCCATAATAGCCTCCATATTCATCAATATCTATCATTATAACCTTTTTGCCGATATTGTACTATGGCAAAAATCATCGGCCTTACCGGAATGTATTGCGCGGGGAAAAACCGCATTGCCGCTCTTTTGGAAGAGCGGGGCCTTCCGGCGCTGGATGTGGACAAGCTCGGGCACCAGGCCATAGAAGCGGCAAAGGAGGCTATTGTCAGGCGTTTTGGGCCTGAGGTACTGGCCCCGGAGGGGAAAGACAGGCAAGGTCTATCGATAGACAGGCGCCGGCTCGGGGAAAAGGTCTTTGGGAAACCCGGGGAATTGGCTGATTTGGAGGCCATCGTTCACCCTGAAGCCAACCGGCTGACAGACGAATGGATAAAGGGCAAAAACGGGGAAACCTGCGTGATCAACGCCGCGTTATTGCATAAGTCATCGGCCTTTGAAAAACTCGATTTTATCATCATCGTGCAGGCGCCGTTTTTTGACCGGCTGCGGCGGGCCCGGCAGCGGGATCATCTGCCCTGGGCGGCCCTGCTTAAACGCTTTGGAAGCCAAAGAGAATTCATGTCTCAATATTTAAATGGGAACGCCGATACTTATAGAGTAGATAACCGGGGATACTCAAAAACCTTATCCCGGCGCCTGAAAAGGAAACTTGAAGACCGGATTGACGCAATTTTGTCCGGAGAGGGGATACGATAATCATGGAAAAGAAAAAAATACTGCTTGTGGCAGTTTCGGTGGGTGTTTTTTTGGTGATCATAATAAGCGCCTCCATATTGATATTTACGCCGAAGACCGGCGGAGCTGCTGTTGCATCGGCGCGTCCCATTCCGGCGGGGGGTGTTACCGTACCGATCCAGCCGGGCTTTGTCCCTGAACTGAAAGGGCCCGCCTCGGTGGATGCGGCGGACATGGTGCGGAACGCCGCAGATATTCAGGGCATTCAGACTCCGCCGCAGGCGACGGCGATTCAGGAGACCAATTTTTATATTAACGGTGAAAAGCCTCTTGAAAGTTATGAGATAACAAAAACCGACGGCGGCGCCGCTGCCCGTGTTGTGATCAATGTACCCAAACCAAGTACCGCTGCGGTTCCCGATGTTCAAACTGAAGCTCCCGCGCGGCCGGCTCAGGCGGCGCCGGCGGCTGTTGCAGCACGGCCTGCCCGGACACAAAGCGCCGCCGCAAAACCGGCAGAAACAGCTGCTCCTGCGCCCGCCAAAACAGCCGTTCCGGCGGCAAAACCTGCGGTACAAACCAAGACCTACAATGATTATTGGGTGCAGACCGGGGCTTTTTCCGCCAAGGTCCGCGCCGAGGCGATGAAGAACACGCTTTCGTCAAAGGGAATTACCTCGATTATTGAAAACCGCGAGGTCGACGGCAAGACCTGGTACCGGGTGCGGGTTGGCCCGTATACCTCGGAAAATGAGGCAAATTATTGGGCGTCTCTGGTTAAATCGATTGACGGGTTCGGCGACAGCCAGGTACGCCTGACCAAATCCCAGCGCTAGATTTTACCGGAGCTGCAGCGGTTTACTGTCCCCCGCCTGACTAACAACAGGCAGCCGTCAAATTTGGGGAAATTTCACTTTTTTTAAAGATTTTTCGCAATTCAATAAAGCGCCTTCCATGATGGTTCCCTATAAGGGACATGAAAAAGTTCTCTATCATGCTGGCGCTGTTCAGCGTCCTTTTCCCTGCGGCAGCTGATCAGCCGCTTTTCGCCTGGGATCTCCTCTGGTCCGGTTCCTGGGAGGCGGAAAAAACTCTCAGTAACCGGGGCGATCTGCACCTGCGTTTCCCGGTTCCCGGCCTTGTTCTGCGGGCCCAGGCTGCCGACAAGCGGCCTGCCCGGGCAGAAGCCTTCCTGTTTACCGTTCCAAAAGCAGAAGACTTTAACGGATTTGGAGGGGGCCTGTATCACAGCCCTACCGGTTCGCGGCTTCTCTATGGTGTTCTTGATGAATGGGGCCTTACCGCACGGGTCCGCAACCCCTGGATACGGGGGCTTCCCTTTGCGGAAAATCATCAGCCCCTTATGGCGGACCTTAAAACGGAAAGCTCATCAACAAAAATGCCCGAGGCATATCTGTACCTGGGAAGCCCGCAGTTTGGTATTTTCAGCGGCTTCGCATCGGCCCGGTTTACCCCCCTGGCATTGGAAACAAACCCCAATCCCGGCTTTGGTCTGGGGATCGAAGCGCAGCTTGGCAATAAAACCCGGCTCCATTTGGAGGGCCTTTATTCCGAACGTGTCCTCCCGCCCCGAAAAAGCTCCGCCTGGTTTTCTGAAACCCCTCCCCTCCCCGAACGGGAATCCCGGCTTGGCGCATTGGCGCTCCTTTTTACCACACCGGGTTTTGCGCTCAGTTCCGACTGGGCCTGTTCGGAAACTTTTGCCTGGGGCAGGGACATTTACGGAAACCTTGGGTTCCGGTTCAATGGGACTCTGCCTGCCGCAAAGAACATGGCTGCCAGCCGCTGGACTGCCTCCTTCGCCGCCGACGGCGCCGGGAACCGCTATATAGGCAGTGATGGATCCAGTCCGGGGGCCGGATTCAGAAGCGCCGGAAAATTTGAATGGCAGGGCCCACGGAGCAGCCTTGCGCGGTTCAACACGAGCCTGCGCGCTCCCGCCATCGGAAAAGACTTTGACCGAAGCTCCACGACGCTTTACTACCGTTTTCCCCTGCGCCCGGCAGGATCAAAAACCGGCCCCGGCGATACGGCCTTTCCCCTCAGGATAACACGGGTGTCCCTGACCGCAGACAGAAACGCCGTAAACCGCGATAAAATCATCGATGGGCTTGACGCAAAAATGGGGCTATCATTACATCTTCCGTTCCTGAATGTACCGCTGGGCCTTTCGCTTTCCGGTTCTGCAGACTGGCTTTCACAATGGGAGACCGGCGCCGCGGCGCCATTCCCGTATCCTTTCACTCAATATCCTCAAACATTTAATTCCGCAAAAGCCTCCGGGGAATTATCATGGTCCCCCGGGGGAAAACTGTTTAATATTCCCGGCAGCCTGCAATTAAAAGGCAAGCTCGGGTATACGGCAGCGGCAAAAAAAGATCCTCAATGGGATACCTCATTTTCCGCTGCGGTCCGGATAAAGCAGGGCCGCTTGAGCGTCAAAATTGCCTCTCCGGAATTTCCCGAAAAATGGGATTATACGATTTCATGGAGGATAGAAAAAAAGTAGATGAGCATTTTATACTTCTTTTTCTTTTTGTCCTTTCCAAAGCGACACCGAATATAAAATCACCGCGGCCCAGATAAACCCGAAGGCTGCCAGATTCCGCATGGGAAATGATTCGCCAAAGGCAAAGACCCCGAGCAGGAATTGAAAGGTCGGTGAAATAAATTGAATAAAACCCATAGCCGAAAG
>JAISJS010000212.1 GCA_031261385.1 Treponema sp. | reverse complement strand
GTATTCGCAATGGGACTAATCTGCAAAATCCCGATTTTCGTAAACCTTTCACGTTATACGAAATTTGAAATGCCCCAAATATTCTGAATAAAGCATAAACAGAAGCAACAAAAAACCTGAAATATATGAAGAACCCGCGCTCTCCATGGCGCGGGAAATTTATTGAATATTATTTTAAAGCCTTAATGCCGGTAAATAAAACATCAAGTCCGCAATTAAATTGTTCATCAAAAGACAGCCATTCAAAATTTGTTCCAAGAATTGTTTGGTATGTATTAGGGATGTCGGCAGGGATAGACCGAAACATAATTTCATCGGCAACGGACGATAACACATAATTATTAAACATATGGGCGGCAACCATGCACTTGTTTTCACTCACCCCCAAATGTAATAAACAAATCATACTATTTTTCATAAATTCAAGGCGTGCGGGCGTGGCGGCTCTTGATTGGGTAAATATCGTACCTGAATCGCGCAAGGCAAGCAGTTTTTGACGGTATAATCCGGCGGCTTCGGTCAGGTATTTTTTGGCATTACTCAGACCGCAAGAGGGTTTTATCCCGGAGATGATATTTTCGGCAATCATGTCATACAAGTCTTTTTTATCCTTGATATGCCGGTAAAGGGATGCGGCCTTGGTATTCAGAGCGGCGGCTAAAGAACGCATAGTCAGGTTGTCTATGCCCTCACGGTTCAGAAGTTCAATCGCCGCATTGACTATGGTCTCTTGCGAAAGTCCCATACATACCCTCTTTCCACAAGTTTCTTGAGAAATTTATCAAAAACACTTGACGATAACAATGTTAGCATATAACATATATATGTTAGCATGTAATAGTCATAATTTATGGTTTGATGCTAACATATATCACTTGAGAAGTCAAGTAAAATTTTGGAGGATTGTGATGAAAAATCAGCATTTTGGAACAAAGATCAGGAGGTTGAGTATGGTATTACTGGGTTTTAGCGCCTGTTTTCCGGTATTTGGGGCGGGCGGACAGGACGGCAGTCTTAAATGGCGGCAAAATGGGACGGAAGCGACGGTTACGGGTGTTACCGGCAAACCGGGGGAAGTCTCGGTGCCGCTCACCATCGGCGGGCTGCCGGTTGCTGCCATTAAAAAGGACGCTTTCAAGAACAAGGGTTTGACACGGGTTTCCTTCCCCGAAAGTGTTACCAGTATCGGCGACAGCGCGTTCCGGGGTAACGCTTTAGCCGGTATCAGTTTACCTGCCGGACTCCAGCGGCTCGGAGCTGGGGCGTTTTATGGCAATCAACTAACCAGCCTCGTAATTCCTGCGGGGGTTACTGTTATTAAAGGCTTTACCTTTCAGAAAAACCGTCTTGTCTCCGTTGAACTGCCGGATGGGATAATCAGTATAGGGGAATTTGCCTTTGCGGATAATCAATTGTCAGGCGTACTCAGTCTCCCGCTAAATCTTGTCAAAATCGCTACATTTGCTTTTTCAAAAAACCACTTACAAGATACGCTTGAAATACCGGGAGCGGTAACGGAAATCGGGGCTTTTGCTTTTTCCGACAATCAATTAAGCGGCATCACCTTTCCCGCAGGGCTTGCCGAAATCCCCGCCGGGGTGTGTAACGGCAATCGCTTGACCTCCGTAATAATCCCCGAATCGGCTACGGCTATAGGGGAGCGGGCATTCGCTTTTAACCAATTGACGGCGGTTGTTATTCCCATCAGTGTGCGGGAAATTAAAAAAGCCGCCTTTGGGGATAATCCGGTAAGCAGTATCACTATCGGCGGTGATGTCGCGTTACACAAAACATCTTTTGACAATGGTTTTACCGCTTTTTATAACAAGAGCGGCAGAAAGGCTGGTGTTTATGGCTTGGTCAATGGAGTTTGGTCAGTTTTGTCTAAAAAAGAGTGAAAATTATGGGAAACTACTCCATTCCCCTCTTATTCAGCGTAAACTGGTTTTTGTGAAAACTCAAAAGGCCCTCGTCCCGCATGTGCCCAAGTTCGGAAGACATGGCGCTCCGGTCCAGGGAAAGATAATCGGCAAGTTCCTGGCGGTCAAAGGGGATTTCAAAACTGTTGCTTTTATGTTCAAGGGCCTGGGAAGATAAATACGAGAGCAGCTTTTCCCGGGTGGTGCGCTGGGTTATATGCTCCATCTTTTGTATCAGCAGGGCGTTTCGTTTTGCCAGGTTCCCCATCAGGTTACGGATAAGACGGTTATGAAAAGTACAGGCTGACTGGCAGGTTTGGGTTATCCTGCTGCCGTCAATCAGGTAGACTTCACTGTCTTCTGCGGCTATGACACTTACGGGAAGTTTTTCAAATCCACCCAGGGCAAATGCCGCTCCGAAAAGACCGTTGGATTCTATGCGCTCCAGGATACTCCGGTTTCCCCAAAAATTATCCTGAACTACCAAAACTGATCCGGAAAGAACGATCCCAAAATTACGCGGGGTTTCATCAGCCATAAAAATGTATGCGTCTTTTGGGTACTTTTTTTTTCGCCCGCCAAGGCAGCTTATCAAATTGTCCAATTCTCCCAATTTTATTCCTGCAAAGAGCGGGCAATTAATTAAAAAAACTGAATTTGTCTGCATTTTCTTTACTTTGTTGTAAAAACAACATGATCCTCAGGCTTACTGTACTATATTTAATCCAGTTAGTACAGACGGAGGATGCCATGGTACGAAAAATTATCAAGATCAACAAAGACAAATGCAACGGGTGCGGGCTTTGCGTGTCTGCCTGCCATGAAGGCGCCATCGGGCTTAAAGACGGCAAGGCGGAACTTTTGCGCGATGATTATTGTGACGGCCTGGGAAATTGTCTGCCGGTATGTCCCACCGGCGCAATCAGTTTTGAAGAGCGGGATGCCGCTGAATATAATGAAGAAAAAGTGAAGATACATCAGCAGGAAAAAAACGTGCACAGACCGCCGGCGGGAGGCTGCCCGGGAAGTAATGCCCATATGCTAAAACAAAATCAGGAAAATGTTCCGGTAACGGCGCCGGCCGGAATTGTAAACCAGCTTCAACAATGGCCGGTGCAGATAAAACTGGTCCCGGTGAATGCGCCGTATTTTGAAAACGCAAATCTTTTGGTTGCGGCAGACTGCGCCGCGTACGCCTATGCCAATTTCCATAACGATTTTATGAAAAATAAAATCACCCTTATCGGCTGTCCAAAACTGGATAACGTGGATTACAGCGAAAAAATCGGCGCCATAATAAGCGCAAACAACATCAAGTCGGTAACGGTTGTGCGTATGGAAGTACCATGCTGCGGCGGCATTGAAAATGCTGTGGTTACTGCGTTAAAAAACAGCGGGAAAATGATCCAGTGGCGGGTGGTAACGTTTTCTACCAACGGAGAAATAATCGACGGCTGATACGAATGGATTTTATTTTTTCCGGCGTGAATTAACAAAGCGGGAAAAGTCGTTGATGTTTTTGACGATGAGGCGGTCGGGGTACATTTCCATGCGCCGCTGGGTAACAAAGTGACCCAAGGTTTCTCTGGTTTCGGTGATGCTCATCCCGGCCCAGTGGGCAATGTCGTCAACGGTGGTTTTGAATTCACGCCGTTCGGTAGTCTTGTCGATATTGGCCTGGGTTTCATCGAGCATCAGAAACACGTCGGCGATTTTTGCCTGGGGTTCGGCAAGAGTAAGGATCATAAAGCGGCGCTTGGAATCATAAATGCGCTTGGCAAACATTTTGAGCAGTTTCAATGCAATCTGGGGATTACCCAGCATGAGGATCTCAAAATTCTGGCTGTTAAACTCCAGCACCTTTACCAGATCCAGCGCTATTGCTGTGGCGGAACGCGGAGTTTTTTCGAGGATCGCCATCTCACCGAACATCTCCGAGGGCTGGAGTACATCCAGTGTCCGTTCAATATCTCCGATAATCTTTACCAGTTCCACACGGCCTGACTGAATCAGATAAAAGGTATCCCCCGGTTCAAACTCAGAGAAAATCATCTCCCCCGGTTGAAAGGTTCGGGTAAAACGGCCAAAAGCCGCAAGGTCCATCGCCACCCTATGCCTCCAGTGCCCTGAGGGCCCGTTTTGCTTTTACCGTTGTCCCATCATCATCGTCGGCGGACATTGAAAGGATCTTCTTGTAGAAAGCCGCCGCCTGATCTTTTCTGCCGTTCTTCTCGTAGGACTGCCCGATAAAGAAAATTGCATCCCGCAGATCCGGGTGCTTGGGATACTGGGTGATCATCCCCGTATAATATTTTATGCAGTCATCAAATTTATTAAGGAGGTACAGACACCGCCCGATTTCATAGGAACTTTTTGCCACATACTCAACATCTGCGTTTGTATCGACAATACGTTTAAAGGCCATATATGCCTGCTGGTATTTTTCCTGGGAAATAAGGCTTACCGCATCGTAATAGGCCTTGGCAGTATCGGTAAGTTCTGCAGGAGACGCGGAAGGAGCAGGCGCGCTGAAACTATTGGCCTGCTGCGGCGCGGAGGGAGCGCTGCTCCGCGATGAGGTATTGATACCCGGTCCCTTGCCGTCGCCGTACCGTGAAAGGGAAGTTTCGGCAACCTCAAGGTTCTTTGCCGCCTGGGAAGCATTCCTGCCGGAGGGATAATAGGTAAGGTAACGACCGAATACATACTTGGCCTGGGAGAAGCGTTTGTTTTTAAGGTAATATTCGCCGACGTTGTAAAGC
>JAISJS010000065.1 GCA_031261385.1 Treponema sp. | reverse complement strand
GGCCTTCTGCACATTCTTTTTCCAGGTCTTTATTGGTTGCCGCCACGATGCGGACATCCGTATCAATGGTTTTTTCGCCCCCAAGCCGTTCTATTTTCTGTTCCTGTATCGCCCGGAGCACCTTGGACTGGGCCTGCAGGGACATATCGCCGATTTCATCAAGAAACAGAGTCCCCTTGACGGCAGTCTCAAAGCGCCCCTTACGACTGGAAACTGCATCGGTAAAGGCCCCTTTTTCGTGGCCAAAGAGTTCACTTTCGATGAGGGTGTCGGGGATGGCGGCGCAGTTGACCTCGACAAAGGGCATTTCAGAACGGGCCGACCCAAGATGAATAGCCCGCGCCACCACCTCTTTCCCCGTGCCGTTTTCCCCGGTGATAAGAATCCGAGCATCGCTGACGGCGGCCTGTTTTACCAGCGCCCTGACGGCGTTTATTTCCGTGCTGGTCCCGATAATTTCATCCTTGGCAAGATAGCCGGTGTTTTTCAGGCGCCGGTTTTCTTCCCGGAGTTTATGGATCGCCAGGGCATTGCGGCATACCGTCAGGACCTTGTCCAGCGAAAGGGGCTTTTCCAGAAAATCGAAGGCCCCAAGTTTTACCGCCCGCACCGCCATATCCACATTGGCGTGTCCCGAAATAATCACCACTTCGATATCCGGCCATTCCCTGTGGATTTTTTCCAGGGCTTCCATGCCGCCAAGCCGGGGAAGAAGCACATCGAGAAAAATCAGGTCGATGGGTTCCCTGCCGGTAATTTCCAGACCCAGAACGGCATCCTCGGCAGTGTGGACCTTGTACCGTTCATCCTCAAGGATCGAGGCAAGCGTCTTCCGTATCCCCGGTTCATCATCAATAATAAGAATATTTGCCATTACTCGGCCTCCACTTCAACCGGCAAATCAATAAAAAAGGTGGCGCCTACCCCTTCCGCCGAATTGAACCAAATTGCGCCGCCGTGATCGTTTATAATCCGTTCAACAATGGGGAGGCCCAGGCCCGTACCGGACTCCTTGGTGGTAAAGTAGGGAGTAAAGATCCGCTGCCCGTCTGCAGGGCTTATTCCGCGGCCTGAGTCCCTGATGCTGAGCCTGCAGTACTGTATTTCCCGCTTTTTAACAAGGTCGGTACGGATTTCGATGCTTCCCGCGCCGTTCATCGCGTCAATGGCGTTGACGATAAGGTTGGTCAGTACATGGGAAAGGCGGTGCTTGTCGATCATCACCGAAACATTCCCGCTGATATGCTCAATGTTAAACTGCACACCGGGATGGGAACTCTGGTAGGGGGAGATGATCTCTGCCGCCGCCTCGCGGAGTTTTGTCCAGGAATGGGAAGGTTCCATCGGTTTGGAAAGCGTGCGGAATTCGTTGAGCAGATGGGAGAGCCCCACGGTTTCCTGTATGATAGCCAGCATGGAACTTTCAAGAATTTCCCCAATACGTTCCGGCTCGTTCTGCCAGCGCCGCAGGACCCGTTCCGCCGAAAGTTCGATGGGGGTCAGGGGATTTTTGATTTCGTGGGCAAGCTGCTGGGCCATAGTCTGCCAAATGGAAATTTTTTCCGCCTTTACCAGCGCGCTCCGGGATTTTTCAAGGTCCTGCACCATTGCGTTAAATGAACGGATCAACAGGCCCAGTTCATCCCCCCTGCGGGCAAGGATCTGAATGGAAAAATCCCCTTCCGCCACCCGCCGTGTTGCCTCGGTAAGTTCCACAATGGGGGCGGTAACCCGCCGGGCAAAACTTATGGCGATAATCGCCGTCATAAGCAGGCACGGAAAGAAAAATACCACGTAGACTAAAATCAACAGGGACTTCAGGTTATCCCGCAATGAATCAATTATCTCAAAATGAGAGCGTTCGTTTTCTATTGCCGCCGCATCCCGGTCAAAATCTTCGCCCAGACGGTAACTTATTACCCGGAGGCGGTCTTTTTCAATGTATAGCACATAGCGGATAAGCCCCCAATCACGGGGCATTTCACGCGAAACATGGCCGCCCTGGGTTGACGGCGGACCGGTCAGTTTCCCCTGGT
This sequence comes from Treponema sp., assembly GCA_031261385.1. GTDB lineage: Bacteria > Spirochaetota > Spirochaetia > Treponematales > Breznakiellaceae > JAISJS01. Next base: position 2,047 of record JAISJS010000065.1, on the reverse strand, counting down.
CATCCCCGGTGAATGAACGTTCCTGCCAGGTCCCGTCATCCTGTAATTTAAAATCCTGAACCGAGGCAATTTCCCTCTCCAGCTCCGCGGCGGTGATTTTAACATTCCGGTCCAGGTTATTATCCCGGATCAGGTTTTCAAATTTTTCCAGGTGAAAAGAATAGGTCTCCACGGCAAAATCCTGGCTGGCAGTCAGCGCCGCTTCGGAATCAACGCTGATCCAAAAACGTACCAGTTCGTTCACCGACACTGCGGTGATGATCGTCACCGGAACCGCCGCAAACACCACGATGATAATAAAATACGCCAAAAGCCGCGCCTTGAATTTGCTGCCGGTCCGGCGGGTTATAATGTCCCGAAAAAGGCTGAACGTTGAAATTCCCAAAAACACCAGCAGGACCGCGGGGATGGTAAAAAAAACGATCAGGTTGAGCAATCCCGGCATACTGCCGTTCCGGAGCATTTCGGAAAAAAAAGTCCGGGAAAAAAGAATGGTAAGCGTGCACAGAAGGACGTAGACCAGTATCAGAGCACGGATACTGATGACGGAATATTTCGGCCGGGTCCGGACGTTCTTCATTCTTCCTCGAACTTGGATTCAAAAAGGCGGACCAGGGCGTCCACTGCTGATTGCTCATCCTCCCCTTCGGCAACGATACGGATCTCCGCCCCATACGCGGCGCCCAGGGTGATGATCCCCATGATCGACTTTGCATTAATCCGGTCGTTGTCTTTCTCAAAATAGATGTTGGATTTGAAATCCTTCGTTGCCTGAACCAACAGTGCCGCCGGGCGGGCATGGATACCAGCCCGGTTCCTAATGGTAATTGTCTGTTCTGTCATCCCGCTTTTCCTTTGCTTCTATATGATATCATTGCTGCCGAAATATACTGAACGTGCAGCATCGCTCTCTATCCATTTGAGAATATTCTGGTTAAATTCCTTGGCGGCATTATACCCCATCGTTTTGAGCCGTTCATTCATCGCCGCCGTCTCGATGATGATGGGGATGTTCCGTCCCGGCTTGACCGGTATCTCCAGTTTGGGAACGCTCACCCCGAGGAATTCCATCACCTGTTCCTCGGTACCCAGCCGGTCGTACATTTTCGTAGAATCCCATTCCTCCAGCAGTACCACGAGCTGAATCTGCTTGCGATCCCGAATCGCCCCCACGCCAAAAAGGTGGGTAATATTGATGATCCCGAGCCCCCGTACTTCCATGTGGTGGCCGATGATCTTGTTCGCCCCCGCCCCGATAAGGACATTGCCGTTGGCGCAGTGAATATCCACCACATCATCCGCTACCAGCCGGTGCCCGTGCTTTATCAGCTCCAGAGCAGTCTCGCTTTTACCCACCCCCGAATCTCCAAGAATCAAAATCCCGAGCCCGTACACCTCCACGAGGACCCCGTGTATGCTCTGCCGCGGGGCAAAAATCTCCGAAAGAATACGCATAATCCGCTCGGAAAACTCCGCCGTCCCCAAATCCGTCTGGAGAATCGGGCACTGGGCCCCTTCGGCAGCCTCAAAAAAACTCCGGTGGGGAGTCAGATTATGGGTAAAAATACAGCAGGGAATGGGAAGGGTAAACATCTGCCTGATCGTATCGTCCTTCCCCTCGTTTTCAAGCTTGCGGAGATAGGAAACCTCCCCCTGACCAAAAAGCTGTATCCGCTGGTGGGCAAAGGAATCGTAAAACCCCGCCAGCGCCAGCCCCGGCCGGTTAAGGTCGGGCATACTGATTTGGCGGGTCAACCCCTTCCTGCCCCCAATACAGTGGAGGTTAAGCGAATTGTGTTCCTTGAGGTCAATATCAATAAGGTCCAGAACGGTAAAACGCTTCTCAGTCATAGAGTTATTTTATAGAAAAAAACAGGTTGGTGCAATGGAAGCAATACGAACAGGCGTTTAGTACCGGCCCTACAATTTGGCAATTTCCTCAGGAGTAAAGCCCTGAACCGCCTCCGCGATCTGGTCATTTGAAAGCCCCATTGCCCTGAGACTGCGAATAATGTTTAGCTCTTTTTGAAGGGCTTTTTCCTCGCCC
>JAISJS010000046.1 GCA_031261385.1 Treponema sp. | reverse complement strand
GCGGTTACCCAGGGATCGGCCTCGTCATTCACCTTGCATTCACAGCCAAAGGCCGCCGCAATAATGTTGATACCCTGGTTGGGCTTGATATTGGGGAAACCGTAATCGTAGACCCCCTCCTTTTTGCGGGCGTGTTCTTCGGCCCATCGTATTTCCGCATCGGGGTTATCATAAAATTCCGTGGTTGCCATGTGCATGGGCCCCACTTCAATGTGGAAGGGCACTTCATCAAGGTCCTCAAGCCGCATGTTTGCTTCAATACGTTTTTTCTTTGTTTCAATAGCAAGTATTTCACCCATGATAATCCTCCGCGTCCGTTAAAATGAATACCATACTAGTATACCACGCCGGGGAGGAGATGTCAACAATAAATGTTCTCAATAAATGTTCTCTTGCGGCTACCACCGGGCGTCTATACGAGGCGCCCGGCGTTTCTTTAAGCCAGCTTTTTTAAGTAATGGGCGAAGCACCAGCCTTCTTTGCCCTTTTCGCTTCGCACATACACCCACGGGGCAAGCAGCTTGTTATCTTCCAGGATTTCTCCCGATTTCAAATACGTAACGACGGCGCCGATCTTTAAGTATTCATTGACATCCGGGGTGACTTCCTGGCTCGAAAAGAGGTACATCTGCCTTGTGAACTGATATTTTTCATTGGGGGTTAAAACAATATCGTAGGATGCCGGCGGTTTTACCGGCGCTGTTTCCTGTGCATAACTCATATCTGATACTCCTTACTGTAATTTCCAACATTGAGGGCTCATGCGTTTAAAAAACACAATACTCGCGGGGGAAAAGGGGTATCAGATTCTGAGTTTCAAGGGGATGTCGTTTTTTCTATCAATCGGCATACTTTCTTTACTTGATATGGCGGCGGCGGTATACTGCATAAACCTGCGATCTGCCTGATTGACGGCAATCCTCGTTACATGCAGCCGTGCCGCTTGCTGTACACGCCGGTAGGAACTTAAAACAGCCGGCTGGGGAGCGCCCGGGTCTATACATTCCTCAAGACGGCCCAGGTCGGACGGCGAATGGCGCATATCCGTCTCAAAAACAGAAAAATTGTTCGGGGGGATTTGTCCAAAAACAAAAAACTGTACGAGGAATAGTATAAAAAGGCCCTTTTTAAGACAATTCATAACAAGTCCTTTTGTACACCGATATTCTACCATATAATACTATGAAGGAAGGCCTGGCTTGTCAACACGCTCCATATAAATTACCATAGATTTAGTGAGGGAGGCTCCTATGAAAACCCTGGTTATCTATTATTCCTACGACGGCAACAGCGCCCTGGTGGCGGAGGAATTGAAAAAGGCTGCCAATGCGGATGTTCTGGAACTCAAAACCGAGGACGATGCCAGGCGGACCGGCCTTGCGAAGTATTTCTGGGGGGGGGAAGCAGGTCTTTACCCACAAAAACCCCAAACTCAAACCCTATACGGTTTCTATAGACGACTACGACCTTATCATCCTCGGCGGCCCGGTTTGGGCGGGCTCCCCCGCTCCGGCCCTGCAAAGCTTCCTTGGGGAAACGAAGATACGCGGGAAAAAGCTCGGCCTTTTTGTATGCCACGGCGGGGGGAAGGGGAAGGCCCTGGATACGCTCAAGGCGCTGCTCCCGGGGAATACCATTGCGGGGGAGACTGATTTTGTAAACCCCGCTAAACAGGACCGGGGGACCGTGGCGAAACAGGTTGGGGAGTGGGTGGGAACCCTGTAGGGGTTCCCTGGGGCTTTAGAAAGTTGGTAAAGCAGGATAACCCAAAGGAAATTTTATTCATCGCACCCTATGAGCAGATGTATGAATCGGCTTTGCGGATCCTGGAGGATACTAAATACCGGTCCATTGAGGTGGTCCAGGGTAACTTAGCCGATGGAGTTGCCCGGGCGATCAACGGGGTCGAGTCCCACATGCGGGTAATCATTTCCCGGGGTGGAACTTACCGGCTTATTAAACAGGCAAATATCGGCATTCCGGTGGTGGAGATCCGCTCCAGTCCCTTTGATTTGATTGAATCCCTGTCGGCGGCCATGGAAAAGGACCGCCCCCTGGCCATTGTGGGGTATTCAAATATCATCAACAGCTACGATGAAGAATTGCTCAAGCGGATCCTCCGGACCAAACTCACCATCGTAAACCTCAACGAGCAGGATGATGTGAAGCAGGTGATAGCCGGCTGCGCCGCCCAGGGTTATACCCTGTTTCTTGGGGATACGGTGGTTACCAATGTCTGCGCCGAAGCCGGCTACGAGTGTTATCTGCAGGAAAGCGGCAATTCGGCGATCCAGGCGGCCATGGACGAAGCCCTGCGGATATGTGCGGTCCTGAAGCAGGAGATGGAGCTGGCCAAGCGGTTGCGGGCGCTTATTGATTTTGTTCATGACGGTATTATTGCCATTGACGGAGACGGTAAGATCATTCTGTTTAATGCCATTGCCCAGGATCTCCTGGGGGTCAAACAGGAAAAGATTCTGGACGAATCTATCGGTATCCTTTCCGAACTTCCTTTTTTCAATGGAATGAATTTGGGCGACCAGGTTGTAGACCAAACCTTTAAGGTTCGCGGGCGGCTTCTGTCGGTTTCGACCATTCCGGTTTCCATGGAAAAGGATTCCTTTGGCTCGGTGGTCATTATCCGGGATGTCCGGGAACTCCAGGCCTATGAGCAAAAACTGCGGCTTGCCCTGGCCGATAAGGGCTTTGTGGCGCGGCATACCTTCGCGTCCATCGTGCACAGAAGCCATGAAATAGCCCACTGTATCTCTATCGCTAAAAAATTCAGCCGCTATGACGCTTCCGTTTTGATTGAAGGGGAAAGCGGCGCGGGAAAGGAACTCTTTGCCCAGAGCATTCACAATTACGGCGTCCACCGGAATGGCCCCTTTGTGGCGGTAAACTGCGCGGTGCTTCCCAAGTCCCTGATCGAAAGCGAACTGTTT
>JAISJS010000035.1 GCA_031261385.1 Treponema sp. | reverse complement strand
AATGAAGGCGCTGGAGCTTATCGGCGAGGATTATGAGCCGATCCCTTCGGATTGGAAGCTCCGGTACCAGATGAATCTGGATCTCCTTAAAAAGGGGAGCGTTAAGGACATTGCCACCATTGTCCGTTCCCTGTACCACCGGAGCAAGGTAAAAGAGCTGCCGATTCTGGAGCGCAAACTCTACGATTCGGCGTTAAAACTGCTGGAAGATGAGATTTCTTTTTCGCTTCGCAAACCCAAAGATGAAGTGGAAAATATGATCTTTACCCGCCTTGAATCAAAATAATTTTAATCGTGTATGAACGATCCTTTGTACGCGGCGGTTATATGCGCCGCAGGAAATTCTTCCCGCATGGGGGGAATTAAAAAAGAGTACCACCCCCTGCCGGCAAAGGCAGGCCTGCCAAAAGGCCGCCCAGATGAAACAGTCCTTGGCGCCGCTGTAACGGCATTTACCGCGGCGGACCGCATCGGCCTTATCGTTATTGTGTTTCCTCCCGCAGAAAATGGCGAAGCAGAAGCGCGCGCGGCGCTGCCCGCCGGTCTTTTAGCTGACGGTTCCCGTCCGCGCCTTCTTTTTGCCGCGGGTGGAAAAACCCGGCGCGCCTCGGTCCACCATGCCCTTACGCTGCTGTCCGCACACAAGCCGGATTATGTACTCATTCACGACGGGGCCCGCCCCTGGGTGGATGCTGCGCTTGTAAACCGTATCATTGACGCGGTCGCTATTCATACGGCAGTAATTCCCGTTCTGCCGTTGACGGAAACTCCCAAGGAAATTGAAAAGTCTGACGGAAAACCAGGCGGGGCAGGCTGCCCTGCTGCTGCAGTATTTGTAAAACGCCATCTCCGCCGCCCTGCTGTGGTCACCGCCCAAACACCGCAGGCGTTTGCCTTTCCTGAAATTTTACACGCCCACGAAAAAGCGGCGGAAAAAGAGCAAACTGAAGGGGTTGAATTTACCGATGACGCGGAGATTTGGGGGGAATTCTGCGGGCCTGTGGCGGTGATCCCCGGCGCTCCCGAAAACCGCAAGATAACTTTTCCTGAAGACTTAAATAGTATAATATAACCGCGGAGGAAATATGATACGAGTTGGGTTGGGGCGGGATTTACACCGGCTTATCAAGGGGCGGCGGTTTCTTTTGGGGGGTGTTGAGATCCCGGCCGAAAAAGGGGAACTGGGCCATTCCGATGGGGATGTGCTGGCCCATGCGGTAACCGATGCAGTGCTCGGCGCCGCCGGGTTTGCCGATATCGGCGTTCTGTTTCCGCCGCAGGACCCTGCCTGGAAAAATGCCGATTCCATGCTGCTGCTGCGGAACGCATTCGGCATGGCGGCAAACGCAGGCTGGCGCCTTGTCAACCTGGACTGTGTCGTGTGCTGTGAAAAGCCGTATCTGGCCCCCTACCGCGAAATGATCCGCGGATCTTTGGCGCTGGCCCTGCAGGTTCCGCCGGAGGCGGTGTTTGTAAAAGGGAAAACCGGCGAGGGACTTGGCCCCATCGGCGAGGGTAAGGCAGTGGAGGCGATGGCAGTATGCCTTCTGGAACGGTAAAAATTGCATGGGGCGAAATAATCAGGGCCCTGGAAAAATGGCGGATAGATTTTACACATGCCATGGGCAATGCCACAGGCAATGCCATGGGCAATGCCACGGGCACTGCAAATCCGTCGGTAACCACGGTGGCAGAACGGTACCGCGAAGATAAAAATGCACCCTGGGCGGTATTGGTCTCCACGATACTCAGCCTCCGTACCAAGGACGAAGTGACGCTCGTTACTTCAAAACGGCTGTTGGAAAAAGCGCCCGGCCCCGCTGCGCTTTCACGCATGAAGGAGGAGGATATTGCCCGCCTTGCCTACCCTGCGGGGTTTTACCGTACCAAGGCAGCTTCTTTAAAAAAAATAGCCGCCATACTGCTTGCCGAATACGGCGGGGACGTTCCTGCCGATATGGACAAATTGCTTGCCCTGCCGGGGGTGGGACGGAAAACGGCGAACCTGGTTCTTATCGAAGCCTTTGATCTTCCCGGCATCTGCGTCGATATTCATGTACACAGGATAAACAACCGCGCAGGCTGGGTATCGACTAAAACCCCGGAAGAAACCGAAATGACGTTGCGTTCGATTCTGCCGCAAAAATACTGGAAACGGATAAACGCACTCCTTGTCCTTTACGGTCAAAATCTCTGCCGCCCGGTGAGCCCCTACTGTTCCCGCTGTGTAATAAAAAAATATTGCAGGCAAAACGGCGTAGATAGAACGAGATAGAAAAAAGATTTACCGCGGAGATCGCAGAGAGAAGAACGCAGAGTTCACAGAGAAAGATTAAGATAAAAATTTAATTTTCTTCTCTGTGGTCTCCATGTCCCCTCCGTGTCCTTTGCGGTTGATCTTCCTACTTCACCAGAACCACGCCGGGCAGGGGGCGGAAGGCTTTAAAGGACAGGTATTTAAAGGGGTGGATATCCAGGGCATTCTGGTACCAGCCGTCAAGCTCATTGATATCGACGATATTTACTGCGGGGTTATGGTAGACAGGCAGCACTACGCCCCGGTCGAGGAGCATTTTTTCCGCTTCGGCAAGGGTGGACCAGCGTTCAACGCTGTCTTCGGCCATGGATTTTTCCATCAACGTTTCAAAATCGGCGTCGTCATAACGGGCGTCGTTGAGGTTCGAGTCGCGCCGCCACATTTGCAGGAACGTATAGGGATCGGCAAAATCCCCAATCCATGTGGAGAAACCGACGTTGTAGTTACTGCCCTTGAGCGCCTGAAAATATTGATTGTAGGGAACCACCTCGATCCGGACCTCTACCCCAAGCTGTTCCTTCCAGGTATTTGCCATAATACCCCCGATACGGGCCGCTTCTTCCGAAGGGGTAAGCCGGATCACAAGGACGGGAAGGCCCCCGCCTTCCGGGTACCCCGCTTCGCTTAAAAGTTCTTTTGCCGTATCCACATCGGTGTCGGTTATTCCGTCAAGTTCGGGGTAACCTGCGATCGGGTAGATCAGGGTTTTTGCGGGAAGGAGATAACGGCTGCGGATTTCATCCCAGGGCAGGCTGAGGGAAAGAGCCCGGCGAATGCGGTAATCGGTCCAGGGTTCTTCGGCGGAACGGATAAACCAGTAATGGGTGGCAAACATGGCGTTCACCTGCGTTCCGCTTAAATCGGTAAGGGCGCTCAAATCCACATCGCCGGAGATCCAGCGGGCCTCCCCCGAATTCCAGAGGCTTGCCGCCTCAAACGCAGTCTCGGTAAACCGGATGGTAATTTTTTTAAGCGAAACCCGTGAAGCGTCCCAATAATAATCGTTTTTTGAGAGGACCATTTTTTCCGCATCATTTTCGGCAAGCTTGAAGGGGCCGGAAGAAACCGGCGCGGACCAATCTTCACGGTTTATCATGGAGGGGTGAATGGGGCTGAATGAATGATGGCAGAGCATGGCGGGGAAAAAACTTGCAGGGGAAGTCAGGTTTATGATAAGGGTTTTTGTATCCGGGGCAGAAATTCCCACTTTTGCAGGATCCTTTAAAACGCCGGTACGGTATTCCCGGGCCCCTTCGATCACATCGAAAAGGCTTGAGTAGGGTGAATTCCGATCCGGATCCAGAAGGGAGATCCAGGCGGAGCGGA
>JAISJS010000290.1 GCA_031261385.1 Treponema sp. | reverse complement strand
CCCAAGCAGAAACGGCGAACACAACACATTGCCAAAACATACAATGCCGCCGATGGTATGTATGGGAAGCTGCAACACGCGCTGTTTTTCCTTTTCCACCACCACGGTCTCCCCTTCCTGGTGAAGATATGACCCCTGGGAACTTACATAAAGGGTATTAAGCAGCTTCCGCATTCCCGTTTCCTCCCATACAAGCCGTCAATTTCATGCTTCGTTTCCCTCGGCAGCGCAAGTTCGCTGCGAACAAGTTCGCTTTACCAACCATAGCTGGCTTTGGATGAAAGCATCCACCCCTTTGCTTCCTGCCCCGGCACTCCTGGGCATACAAATATCAACCAGGGAGCATCGGTCACATTTCCGTTTTTCATAATTCGCCGCCGGTGTCATACCTGCCTCTTCAATCACTCTGATACGGTTGATCAAATCACAGGTTTTTTTCCGTAGATCCGCATCCAGAAGCACATCGCTTCGCCGGTGCTCCTGAAGATAGTACAACTGCCCGGTCTCAATCTTTATGCCGCGAACTTCAGTTCGAAACATCTCCTCCATGCACAGAGCCTGAGCGCAGAGCTGCACCCGATCCACATCGCTCTCTTTCTCCCGGCCGCGTTTAAATTCAACTGGCGATACGCGCCTTACACCGCCGTCATCAGAGAACCATAGTTCTACCAGATCGCACTTTCCGATAAGTCCCTGTTCCAGGGACCGTACCGCCATACCGTATTCCTGCCGGAACAGGCGGCGGGATTCATGATGCTCCGCGTCAACCCGTTCATGTAGCACCTTTCCCTCGGCAGTAAACTGATTCTCCTCCCACATCTGTTCCAGGTGGATCAGTGCATACTGCCGTTCACAGAACAGAACGTGCTGTAACGCGGAAATCGGGATTAGGTCGTCTTCGGTGTACACGGTGATACGATCACTTGTCCATAAAACTTAAACGGAAACAACCGTTTTGAATTCCCCGATTTCTTTTCCGTCCAAAGTCACCGTATAAGCAGAGAAATCCCTAGCCGGCAGGTCTTTGTCATTATCCTTTCGAATAACCTTTACCCGGTCAAACAACTCCTGTGCGGGCTTGTTTCCCATAAGAGAAGCGTGCTCAAATATGATAAGCCGTTGGGCGCTCATCAGTCCCCGTGCCGCAGAACGATCATGCTCAAACATACTCTGTAGAGCCTCCCAAAAGAGGGCCAAATCTTCCTCTGAAAATCCCGTCTGGATTGCCAACGGTGCAGAAACAAAGCCATAAGCACGATAAAGCCCGTAGGGAATGGTAAACTTACGTCCCATGGTACGGTTATCCCCGCCCTGCTTCTCCGCTTCCTTTTCCGTAGTAACCGCCATACGTGTAATACTATGTTCAGAAGAAATCACCGGATCAATCGATCGGGCAAAAGTAAGCTGTATTGGCCCCCGGACCTGTCCGCAATTAACTCCTGTTGACATAACCGCCCCAAAAGTTCTGACATCATAGAAATTTTGGCACATCCATCCTCTGGCAACATCCACCTTATCACCCTTCTTTTTACCTTCATCGCCACTTAAAGCAATATTCAGCGCTGTGTAAGCCCTTTCATGCTGATCATTAAGTATTGCCTTCTCTTTGACATAAATCTCGTAAGGAGGCTGATTCTCCTTCACCAGACCGACATAGTTACGGACCTTCCGTTTTAAACAAACATCCGTTACCAGACCGTTTCCGGTTTCTGCATCCACCCTAGGGAGATTACCCGCATCGGGGTCTCCATTGGGGTTCCCATCTTTGACATCAAAGAGGTAAATAAAATCGTAACGCTATTTCAGTTCCATGGTTTGCTCCTTATGAATTAGTTTCTTTTTCGTTCTTTGAGGTAAAGAAATCCTGCCGTTGATGATAATAACCAATGGCGAATTTTCCCTGTTCATGCAAAGTCAGATGCGGGGGAAAATCATCGAAATGCCCCATGATTTCACTGATGATTTTCTCCAAATTAACCCCCCGCCCCTTGTTTTCCAATTTTGCAATATGATGGTTTTTAAGCCGCATTAAGGTTGGAAACACCGTCACCGGCGCCCCGCAGGCGGCCCCGTAATACCGTTCCCGGATTGTCGCGTTAAGTCCCGGATTTGCTTCCTCCTGAATCTTTTCAAGGACCGCAAACAGACGTCCAAGTTGATAACCAATTGAAGATTGCTCCGTATCAAGCGCCACTTTTATCTCCTCCTTTTTATAGTACCGGTTCAAATATGCCTTAATCAAAGCTGCCCGGACCGGTTTTACCCGATTTTCCGTATCGCTTCGTATTCGCCGTAATACTGCCTGCAGTAATGTTGCCGGATAGGGTGTTCCATCAATAATGGAACACATAAAATCCCCCGCAATATTGGGAGGGATATTATCACTCTTATCCTGAACTGCCGTATTTACCAAGAGCCGCCATATTGAGTAATATTCCGGTTCATTCTTAGGCTTGACAATTTTAAGATCCTCAAAATGCTGGCAGATATGATTGGCAAATTCTCCAACCGTTCCCTGCCGCCAAAACCGAATAGAAATCCGTGCCGCATTTGGCGCAAGACCGAGAATATAAAATTTTTCTTTTCTGGCATCTTCAACATACGCCCCTGTCCATAGAGAATCGATCATATTCTTTACATGCTCAGTCCCCATATCAGGATTATCTTTTACCGGTTCCGAAAAAATATACGCGAAGGCTTCCTCAAATTGTGTTTTATTTGCGGACCAAAAAACGGTTGAGGCGTCTCCAATTTGTATACGCTGCCTGGAATCCCGGCTCAAAAGGTTATTGAGAGCAGTGGTATAGGCAAACATGGTAGTCTCGCCTATCGGTGCGTTCCCCCCCTGTTTTTTACCAAATGAACGGAATGCATCAAGATTGAAGGAAACAATATTTGCCCCGAAAGCTTGGGCATCTCTGACTCCCTTAATAGCGGTATGCAAGGTACTGATCTTATCCTTTTCACCGGTTACAAGACAAATGCCATCATACTTTTTAGAACCAGCTTTTTCCGCTAACGCCTTCTTAACCTCTTCGGTTTCACAATAGAGCCTATAGTCGCCATCGAAACGGAAACTGATATTGGAGTTTGTTCGGTAAATATCTTCCCATTGTGGTGTCTTTTCCAGCTCTGAACGCTCGACAGTAGATAAAAAATTCAAAAGCGCTGTTTTTTGGGGAGTGTTGGGTAGTTCACTCTCAATGCGCTCAATAAAAATCCTTTTTTGCTCTGGAAGTCGTAATAATTTTCTCTTCTTTTCGACTTCTCCAAAATCGTCAACATCCATAATCCCAAACACATACCCGGGAACATCCCAAAGTAAATTCGCTGCAATTCCCGCTGCTTTTTTAACACCTTGTGGAACCAGAAAGGACTTTCCCCTCTTTTTAGCGCCTTCACCTTCACGGGTATCCTCAATTTGTAGCAGTGAGCCCTTTTCGTCTAAGACAACGACAAAGGGGATTTCCTTTACTTCCCAG
>JAISJS010000176.1 GCA_031261385.1 Treponema sp. | reverse complement strand
AAGCAATATGAGCGTGTTCCTCCTTAATCTGGGGCAAATATTTCTCCCGGATATCCTTGAGAACCGTCTTATCCGTAAAAAGGGCAAGGCCGCCTTTCAGCAGCTCTTCTTTTGAAAATCCGGAAATTTCATAGACGGCGGGGTTCGCATATTTTATATTGCCTTCGCCATCCGTATACAGCTCAAAATTCGGCGTCGCTTCCACCAGGGATGATATATGATGCAGCTCGTCCCGGGTCTCTTTGATTTCGCGCAGATCACGGGAATAGGTCGCCAAAACATAACTGTCCATCCAGGGTATGCGCACCAGAGTGGTTTCCACCGGGAGCGGTTCACCGGACAGCGTTTGGTGCATCCACTCAAACTGCAGGAACCCGGCTTCGAGCGCCGCCTGGTCCCTTTCATCCATTCCCTTGCGGCTGGGACTTCCATCAGGCTGAAATTCAGGACTAAGGTCATAGAGGTAATCCACATACTCCTGTTTATTGGAAAGCCCGAACATCTTGAGCGCCTGGTTATTGCAGTCCAAAAGCGTACCATCGGCATCCCAGAGGGAACAGGCAAGCGGCGTCCCGTCAAGCAGCGCACGGCTTCGCGCGGCAATTTCCGCATTAAGCAGATCGGTGACATCGAGGTAATGCACCTGCGCGCCTTCAAACTCACCATTTTCGTCAATCATCGGCGTAGTCTGAATCGTATACATGCGGGCTTCCCCGGTACCGGGAAAGTTGATAGTTACATTTGACTGAACGGCGCTTTTCGCTGCGATAATTCCGGCGAAACGCTGCTCAGCCTGCCTGACAAACGCTTCTTCTTCAAAAAGTTTATACAGATCACGGAAATGCATGCCCTGGATGCGGCTTAACTCGTGAAGCCCCGACAGTTTCAGAAAAGTATCACTGCAATAATCGATGTATCCATGGCTGTCGATGAACAAAATATTGTCGGGACTGTTTTTCAAAAGCAGTCTGAAATATTGTCCTTGCTTGTTGAGATCCATAACTGCCCCTTTCATTCCAGTATACCAAAAGGCCGTTTTATGGTAAACTGGAATCTTATGAAATTAAGCGAAAATTTAACCACTACAATAGAACAGATGGAGGCCGATTCGGCAAGGCTCAAGGAACAGGCCTGCGCCGCTTGTGCGGAGACCTGGGAAGACCGGAAGAAAAATCAGACCCCCCAGTGCCAGTTTGGGGAAAATGGTATTTGCTGCAGGATTTGCTCGATGGGGCCATGCAGGATTACCCCCAAGGCAAGCAGGGGAATTTGCGGGGCCGATGCTCACGCTATTGCGGGCAGAAATTATTTGCGTATGGCGGCGGCGGGGACGGCGGCTCACTCGGACCACGGGCGGGAGATCGCCCATGTGCTCCACAAGTCAAGCCGTGACGGAAATTTTCAGATTCGCGATGAGCAAAAGCTTGTCGCCCTTGCCCATGAGTGGGCCATTCCGACTGAGGGCAGGGATATTTACGATATTGCCCACGAGGTTGCCGAAACAGGGTTGCTCGAATACGGTAAGCCGTTTGGGAGTCTCCGTTTTTTGAAGCGCGCTACTGATGAGCGGCAGAAGGTGTGGGATGAGACGGGGATTGCGCCGCGCGCCATTGACCGGGAAATTGCGACGGCAATGCACATGACCAATATGGGAAACACTGCCGATGCGGAAGCCCTCGTGAAACAGAGCCTCCGGGTCGGTATGGCTGACGGCTGGGGCGGGTCGATGATGGGCACGGAATTTTCCGATATCCTTTTTGGCACGCCCACGGCGCGGACTACCGAAGGAAACCTTGGCGTGCTGGAACGGGAGATGGTCAACATCGTCGTTCACGGACACGATCCTGCTTTTTCGGAAATGGTTGTCGTGGCCGCCGAATTAAAAGAGATGACCGATTACGCAAAGAGCAAAGGGGCAAAGGGTATCAATATCGCGGGGCTTTGCTGTACCGCAAACGAAGTTGCGATGCGTCACGGCGTCCGCATGGCGGGGAATTTTTTGCAGCAGGAAAATGCCGTGCTGACCGGCGCAGTTGAAATGATGTGCGTCGATGTACAGTGTATCTTTCCAGCCCTGGGTCCTTTGACGGATTGCTTCCATACAAAGTTTGTCACCACCTCCCCGATTGCCCGCATACCCGGTTCGATTTATATTGAGTTTAAAACCGAGACTGCGCTCGATCAGGCCAAAGATATTATCAAAATGGCCATCGACAATTTTCAAAACCGCAATCCCGATAGGATTTTTATTCCCGATAACAAGCAAGTTGCAAACGTGGGCTACCCGTGTGAACAGATCATCAAAGAGCTTGACGGTGTGACCAACAGCCATGTCGATGCGCTTGGATCGTACCGGCCTGCCATCGACTGTATAAAGGCGGGGGTGCTTCGCGGGGCGGTGGCTATCGTCGGCTGCAATAATCCCAAGGTGCGGCCCGACTATTCTCATCTTGAAATAATGAAGGAACTTATCAAGAACGATATTTTAATTGTCGCCACAGGATGCGCGGCGCAGGTTGCAACAAAATCAGGCCTGCTCAGCAAAGAAGCAAAAGAACTTTGCGGATCGGGACTCAAGCGGGTGTGTGAGCTCGCGGGGATTCCGCCGATTCTTCACATGGGCGCCTGCGTTGATATCAGCCGTATGATGCTTCTTGCAACGGGGATCGCAAAAGACTGGGGCGTGGATATTACGCAGATTCCTGTCGTCGGCTGCGCGCCTGAATGGATGAGCGAAAAAGCTGTGGCGATTGCAAACTATGTGGTATCCACCGGATTGGACGTGTATCTCGGCATTGAACCGCAGGTTAAGGGCAGCAGTCAGATGATGGAACTTATCACCGAAGGCACGCGGAAGATCACCGGGGCGGGCTACATCATCAATAAAGATCCGCATGAGCTCGTGAAGTCGATCATAAACGGCATCGAAGCCAAACGAACGGCGCTGGGTATTTAAGCGATGAAGATTGCGATTACCGGAAAGGGCGGCGTTGGCAAGACTACCCTGGCGGCGGTGCTTGCCCGTCTTTATGCCGAAGAAAAAAAGCGGGTCCTCGCCGTGGATGTTGATCCCGATGCGAACCTCGGTCTGGCCCTCGGCTTTAGCGAAGTTGAAATTGAAGGGATTACGCCAATCGCAAAGATGAAGGATCTTATTGCCGAGCGCACCGGCGCTTCTGCCGACGGGCTTGGAAAATTTTTCAAAATTAATCCGCGGGTTGATGATATACCGGATCGTTTTGCAAAAGAAAAAAACGGCGTCAAACTTTTGATCATGGGGACGGTTGAGACAGGCGGCGCGGGCTGTGTGTGCCCTGAACATGTCATGGTCAAGCAGGTTATTTCACATCTGGTGATCAGTCGTGACGAAGTGGTGATCATGGATATGGAAGCGGGGCTTGAACATTTGGGGCGGGGAACTGCCTCAATGGTGGACCGGTTTATCGTGGTGGTTGAGCCGGGCGCGCGGAGCATACAAACGTATCACAAAGTTAAATCCCTTGCCGCAGATCTTGGCGTAAAAAAAGTGCAGGTTGCTGCAAACAAGATTCGCAGCATTGAGGATGAGGAATTTCTTTCAGGCCTTGTGCCGCAGGAAGATCTGTTAGGCTTCATTCCGTATAACAATGAAGTGATAGAGGCTGACCGGTCGGGGCTTTCGCCTTATGATACCAGTGTTGAAACTCGTGAAGCGGTTAAACGCATTAAAGATAAAATTGATACGTTAATATAATTGGAGCGGAGGATAAGATGAAACTGCTTTTTAACAGGGCCTTTGACGGGGCAAACGAAATGTATGCCATTGCCGAAAAATGTCTGCCCCAGGCCATACAGGAACTCGGCGAGGCGGCCCCCATTGCCATGCCAAATACGGCGTATAATCTTGCCAATCACTCAACCTATCTTAATAAAAAAATTACCACACTCGGCGAATTAAGACAGAGTCTTCCGGAAGTGAAGAGCTGGATTTATGACGAACAGGCCCGATCTGCAGAAACGCAGGGCACAGCGCCGCGGCTTGAAGATGTTTTTAAATCTGGCTTTGGCGCTTTTATGGCGGCGGAAGTTATTGAAGCGTGCAAGTATGCAAAAAGTGCGGAGCCCTACCCCGCCCCGTATCACGGGCACTTGTCCGATGCGGAAGTGCGGGAACTCGGTGTGCCGCTCGTGACCGGGGACATACCGGGATTCGTCGTGATCATCGGGCCTGCCCCTTCCGATGAAGAAGCGGCGGAGTTGATCAAGGGCTATCAGTCGCGGGCGATATTTGTGTTTCTTATCGGCGGCATTATCGATCAGGCGGTACGGATGAATATCGGCATGGGCTTTCCGGTGCGTATCGTGCCGGTGGGGCCGGATATCTGGAGCGTTGCGCATATCATCTCGTTTGTGAACCGCGCGGCGATGATATTCGGCAATGTGCAGCCGGGGGATCGCGATGAATTTGATCACTACACCTTTCACCGCATCAGGGCTTTTGTTAATGCCTTTGATCCGGTGGCGGATATCGTGGTGGGCTGCGGCGCGGGGGCCATCGCGATGGGCTTTCCGGTTATCACCAATGATGTGAAAGATATGTGGAAGGTTCCCAAGAGCCTTATCATTCAGGAAAACACCAAAGACTTTATCGAAACATCGCTTGAGAGCCGCGACATTAAAATCAAGGTGACCAACATCGATATACCGGTGGCGTTTTCATCGGCCTTTGAGGGTGAGATTGTCAGGCGCAACGATACCCAGGTTGATGTTGACAGTACCAAAATGGACTGCTTTGAATGGGTGCGCACAAAACCGGCGGCGGAAATTGAGGATCATTCAATTGAACTTATCGGGCCGGATATCGACAGCTTTGAACCGGGGAGCCGCATCGCCCTTGGGATCATCGTCGAGGTTGCGGGGAAAAATATGCAGAGCGATTTTGAGCCGGTGTTTGAACGGAAGATTCATCACTTCCTCAATTTTATTGAAGGGGTCATGCATACGGGGCAGCGGGACCTTATCCGGCTGCGGGTAAACAAGAACGCCTTTAACGCGGGATTCCGGGCGCGGCATTTTGGGGAAGTGCTGTACACCAAAATGAAAAGCGAATACGACGCGGTCATCGACAAGTGTCAGGTGAAAATCTGCACGATCCCGGAGGAGCTTAAAAAACTCCGCGCCGAGGCGAACAAGGTTTACGAAACGCGGGATGCGCGGCTTATGTCGCTCACCGATGAAAGCGTCGATGTCTTCTATAATTGTATACTCTGCCAGTCGTTTTCTCCTGCCCATGTCTGCGTGGTGACGCCGGAACGGCTCGGGCTTTGCGGCGCGGTGTCCTGGCTCGACGCCAAGGCGACCAATGAGCTTGACCCCAACGGCCCCTGTCAAATCGTGACAAAACAGCGGGTAGTTGATGAAAACCTTGGAATATGGGAAGATGTAAATGAGGCGGTGCAGAAGGCGTCCCACGGCTCCCTGCAGCAGGTGACCCTGTATTCGATTATGCAGGATCCGATGACAAGCTGCGGCTGTTTTGAGTGCATCTGCGGCATAGAACCGGTGACCAACGGGGTCGTGATCGTCAACCGGGAGCACACCGGGATGACGCCGCTCGGGATGACGTTTTCCGAGATGGCCTCGATGACCGGGGGCGGCGTGCAGACGCCGGGCTTCATGGGTCACGGCAAGCAGTTTATTTCGTCAAAGAAATTTATGAAAGCCGAAGGAGGCCCCGCCCGCATCGTGTGGATGCCCCGGGCGCTGAAAGACCTGGTGGGGAAAAAGCTCAACAAGTCGGCCAAAGAGCTTTACGGTATTGAAGACTTTACCGCGCTGATTGCCGATGAAAGTGTCGCCGAGGATCCGGAGAAGCTCGCCGAATACTTAGGCGGAAACGGGCACCCGGTGCAGAACCTGGCGCCTTTGTTCTAAGAAAACTAACCGCGAAGTCGAAGAAGTCGAAGAAGGAAGGATGAAGAAAATAAAAATTCTTTTTACTTATTCGACTTTTTCGACTTTGTGGTTTATAATCTTGGTAATTATTGTTAATATGTAAGGAGAGTGTGCTATGGCGTTTAAGAGCGTGCCGCAGAAATTCAACGCATCAATTAAAGAAGTGACGATTGGAACGGGGGTGTCTGCCGTTACCCTGGGGGGCGAGAATGTGCTTCCCCTGTACGGTTTTGATGCGCCGATCAAAAATCCGCCCGCCGTGGGCATTGAATTTTCGGACTTGGGTCCCAACCGGGAGCTCCCCAAAATTGCCGAATTTTATGCGGGAGCGGAAACCATTACCGATATTGCAAAACGGGCCTGCGAAAAATCCGGCGCAGCTTTTGTAAGCCTCGTTCTTGAGGGCGCCGACCCCAACGGGAAAAACAAGTCTATTGAAGACTGCACGGCGCTTTGCAAGGAAGTGGCGGACGCGGTTACCCTTCCGCTGGTGATTCAGGGCTGCAAAAATGTTGAAAAAGACGGCAAGCTCTTTGAAAAAATTGCCGAGGCGCTGCAGGGTAAAAATGTCGTGCTTCTTTCCGCACGCGAAGAAAATCACAAGGCGGTTGCCGTTGCGGCGGTTATGGCGTACGGCCAAAAAATCGGCGCCGAATCTTCGGTGGATATCAACCTTGCAAAACAGCTCAATGTGCTTATTTCGCAGCTCGGTGTGACGGCGGGGAACACGGTGATGAACCTGGGATCGGCCGCCGCCGGTTACGGTTTTGAGTATGTGGCCTCAACGATGGACAGGGTAAAGTCCGCGGCATTGGCCCAGAACGATACGATGCTTCAGATGCCGGTTATCACGCCGGTTGGCGGTGAGGCATGGTCGGTTAAAGAGGCGATTGTATCGGAAGAAGATTTTCCCGAATGGGGTCCCGTGGAAGAGCGGGGCATCAACATGGAAATTGCCACCGCCGCCGCAGATATTGCATCGGGCTCCAATGCGGTGATCCTGCGGCACCCTGCTTCGGTTGCCGTTATATCGAAACTTGTTTCGGAATTGGTATAAGGAGAATTTGTTATGGCGCTTAAAGGATTGGATATATTTAAACTTACCCCGAAGACCAACTGCAAGGATTGCGGAAACCCGACCTGCATGGCGTTTGCGATGAAGGTTGCCCAGGGCAGCGTCGGTATCGATAAATGCCCCCACATGTCAGCTGACGCCCTTAAAACATTAGGTGAAGCGACCGAGCCCCCGATGAAGAATATCAAAATCGGGACAGGCGAAACCGAATACAAACTCGGCGGGGAGACGGTGCTTTTCCGGCACGAGAAAACATTTGTGTCAAAAAGTTTGTACGGTGTTACTCTGTGCGCCGATTGTGCGGATGAGCGGATTGCAGAACTTAAAAAAATTGATTATGAGCGTATCGGTGAACGTATGTTTGTTGAGCTCATCAATGTTGCATACACCGGGAACAAGGACACATACCTTGAAGCGGTCAAGAAAGCAATTGCCGCAGGCCGCGTTTTGATCCTTGAGGTGAAAGATCCCGATACAGCGCAGGCGGCATTGGAACTTGCAAAGGATACCAAGCCTATTCTCAATGCCGCAGATGAGTCCAACTATAAGGCGATGAGTGACCTTGCAGTCAAATACAGCGTTGTATTAGGCGTAACCGGAAAAACGCTGGACAGCCTCCACGATACCGTTGCCGCGATTGAGGCGCTGGGAAACAAGAATCTTATAATAGATGTTGGCGCCGAATCAATTAAAGACGCTTTTGCAAAAGCAGTGCAGATACGCCGGGCGGCTCTTAAAGATGAGGACCGCAGTTTTGGGTATCCTGCGCTTGTCAATACGGCAAAACTTGCGCCGAAAAACCCCGAGCTCCAGACGGCGCTTGCGTCCCTCTTTACCGTAAAATACGGCTCAATCATTATCCTTGAAAACATTAATTATGCGCAAGCCCTGCCCCTTTATGGGCTGCGGCAGAATATCTACACCGATCCGCAGAAACCGATGAAGGTGGAGCCGGGGATTTATGCACTGAACGGCGCCGATGAAAATGCGGTGTGCGCCACCACCGTTGACTTTGCCCTCACCTACTTCATTGTTTCCGGTGAAATGGAAAGATCGGGAGTACCGGTAAATCTGCTTATTTCAGATGCAGGCGGCTATTCGGTATTGACGGCCTGGGCTGCGGGAAAACTTTCAGCAAGTTCCGTTGCGCGCTTCATCAAGGAAAATAATGTTGAAGGCAAAATCAAAAACCACAACCTTATCATTCCCGGAAAGGTTGCCGTGCTCAAGGGTGAGCTTGAGGAGAATCTGCCGGGATGGAAAATTATCGTTGCGCCTAACGAAGCGGTGGGCCTCGTCAAATTTCTTAAAGAACTGAAAGTGTAAATATACAGGAGGATGGAAGATGGGAAAATTTATAACAATAGGTGAACGCATTCATTGTATATCACCGGTGATCCGCGCCGCTATGGAGGCGATGGATCCGGCGCCGATTCTCAAACGGGCAAAGGAACAGCTTGACGCAGGAGCGGTGTACCTTGATGTAAACATCGGCCCTGCGGAAAAAAACGGGCCGGACTTAATGAAGTGGGCCGTCAAACTTTTGCAGGATAATTTTGATAATGTTCCGCTGTGCCTTGATACGTCAAACAAAAAGGCTATTGAAGCGGGAATCTCGGTATACAACCCGGTTAAAGGTAAGCCGATTGTCAATTCCGCCGACGCCGGTGACCGGCTTTCCAACATCGACCTTGCTGCGGCAAACGGTGCAATCTGTATCGCCCTGTGCGCCAAACAGGGAGTTCCTTCGGATAACGACGAACGTATGACCTATTGCCAGGAAATGCTTGAACACGGCATGGAACTCGGCATGGAAGCGGAGGATCTGTGGTTTGATCCGCTGTTCCTCGTTATCAAGGGGATGCAGGACAAGCAGACACAGGTGCTGGAATTTATCCGGCAGCTTAAAGACATGGGCTTTAATTCCACCGGCGGCCTTTCAAACGTTTCCAACATGATGCCCAAACATATCAGGCCGATTATGGATTCGGTGATGGTTGCCATGGCGATTAACAACGGCCTTACTTCGGCAATCGTCAACCCCTGCGATCAGCGGCTCATGGAAACCATTAAGTCTGCCGACATCATCATGAACAACAGCCTGTATGCAGATTCTTACCTCGAAATTTAAAGGAAGTAATCATGGCTGAAAATCATGATCATGATCACGCACATTACCATCCGCATAGTCCCCACGATCACGAACATCTGTCAGGGGATCATACACACGATCACCTGACCGATCCCGCAA
Source organism: Treponema sp. (assembly GCA_031261385.1). GTDB lineage: Bacteria > Spirochaetota > Spirochaetia > Treponematales > Breznakiellaceae > JAISJS01. Next base: position 934 of record JAISJS010000176.1, on the reverse strand, counting down.
AAATAAAAGCTCTGCTTGAGTTCATGATTGAACATAACAAGCAGCACGGTGAGGAGATTGCCGATCTTGCCCACAGCCTGTACCATGCGGGGCAGAATGAGGCGGCGGATTTACTTGGTAACGGCGTCAAAGATTTTGAAAATGGAAATGAGAAACTCATCGAAGCATTGGCTATTCTAAGCGGAGGAAAAGCGTAATGTGCCTTTCCACGGCCTATGCGTTAGGCGAAAAAGACGGCGCAAAAAACATGCTCTGCGAATACGTCAGCAATATCAAAATACTTGGGGACACCATAACCCTGACAGACCTTATGGGCAGGGAAGTGGTAGTCTCCGGTTCCCTGGAAAGCGTTGACCTTGTGAAAAACGCCATCACCATTAAAAGGAGCGAGAAAACATGAAAAAGTACGAACGGATTCGGGAAATACTCAATTCCTGCGATAACTCAAGGATGCGGGACGTGGATATTCAGGAAATTGAAACTGATGATGTTGATGAAAATGTAAAGGAATTTTGCAACGGCAAAAAAGTACGCTGCGAAAAATTTGTAAAGACCGATGAAACAATAGTTTTTGATATCAGCGTTGACGGCCTGAACCAACGGCTCACGTATATGGAACTTACAGAAAAAATTTGACTCGCAGCGGCAGGGTTGTTGATTAATTAATATAAAATCGCGAAAATAAAGTAAAGGAAGAATAAAACCGCAAAGGCGAAGAAGGCGCAGAAGGAAGGAAAAGGAGAATAGAGAATTTTGTTATCGCTTTCTTCTCTTCTTTATCTTCTTACCTTTTTCGCCTTCTTCGCCTTTGCGGGTTTATTCTTCCTTAACTTTATTTTCGCGATTTTATATTATTTAATCAACAACCCCACCGCTACGAGTCAAGTTTTATCTGTAAGTTCCATATACGTGAGCCGTTGGTTCAGCCCGTCAA
>JAISJS010000119.1 GCA_031261385.1 Treponema sp. | reverse complement strand
CGAAGGGAAAGGAACCCAGTTTGATCCGGTACTGGTTGATATCTTCCAAACTGTAGCGCCTAAATTCGCCAGGATCGCAGAACGGGAAAACCCATCACTATGATTGAACTAAAAAACATCTCCAAAAGTTATGGAGGAGTCCAGGCGATCCGCCAGGTGGATCTGTCTGTTCCCCCCGGAAGCATATATGGAATTATCGGAAAAAGCGGCGCCGGTAAATCGACCCTCTTGCGGATCATGAGCCTCCTTGAAGCCCCGGACAATGGCGAAGTGTATTACCGCGAGGAAAGGGTGGACACCCTCACCGGCAAGGCTCTCCTGGAACGCCGCCGCAAAATGGGCATGATCTTCCAGAATTTCAACCTCCTCTCTTCGCGGGACGCCGCGGGAAACATTGCCTATCCCCTTGAGATTAGCGGGCTTCACAAAAAGCAGATTGAAAAACGGGTGGACGAACTTTTGGAAATGGTGAGCATAACCGACAAACGCCATGCCCGGCTCAAAGAACTCTCCGGCGGGCAGAAACAGCGTGTAGCCATTGCCCGGTCTTTGGCAGTGAACCCCGAAGTGCTTTTCTGCGATGAGGCCACCAGCGCCCTTGATCCCCAGACCACAAGGTCAATACTTACCCTGATACGTGAACTCCACGATAACCTCAAGATAACCGTGGTGCTCATCACGCATCAAATGTCGGTGATACAGTCCGTGTGCAGCGAAGTAGCAGTTCTTGACGAAGGCCTTATTGCCGAAGAGGGAACCGTGGACGCAGTTTTTAAGGCGCCCAAAACCGAGGCCGCAAGGGAGCTTATCTATGCCTGAAAAACTCCTCGCAGTTTTAGTACTACTCCCTGCGTCTACCCTGGAAACCCTTTACATGACGTCGGTTTCTACCGTGCTTGCCTGTGTTCTGGGTTTCCCCCTGGGGGCCTTCCTCTACAGCGCATCCCCCGCAGGGTTGCATCCCCGGCCCCTCATCTACACTGCCCTCTCAAGGGTGGTGAACATTTTGCGATCCCTCCCCTTTATCATATTGATGATACTCCTCATACCTCTTTCGCGCTTCATCATAGGAACGAGCATAGGGCCAACGGCGGTGATCATTCCCCTGTCAATTGCGGCGGCCCCCTTTGTGGCCCGCATTTCCGAGTCCGCCCTGTCCGAAGTGGACAACGGGGTCATCACCGCAGCCAAAGCCATGGGTTCCAGCAATATGCAGATCATACTCAAGGTACTGATACCCGAAGCCCTGCCCGCCCTGGTTTCGGGCCTGGCCCTGACCATCATCAACCTTATCGGGTATTCAGCCATGGCAGGGGCCATAGGCGGAGGGGGCCTCGGCAGCCTTGCCATCAACTACGGCTACTACCGGTTCAGGATGGAAGTAACGATCGCGGCGGTGATCATTATTCTGATCATCGTGGAGCTGGTTCAGTTTGCGGGAACTGCGGTAAGCCGGGGGCTGCTTTCGAAACGCTAGTAGTTAATAATATGATAAGACCTTTCAATATGGTCATGCATGACTTTCTTTGCCTTGTTGGGGTTATGAGATTTTATAGCTTTAATCAATTCCCAGTGAAACTGAATCCCGTCTTCATTGCCGGCGGGATTCAATACCAGCCTTTCCCTTATATAATCCCTGAGCAGCTCTGTTAGAGATTCCACCATAAAAGCAAGTAGTTCATTTCGGCTGATTCGGGCAATGGCATTGTGGAATTCACAGTCCTTGTATATCCGTTTCTCAAGATCAGATTTAAATAATTCCATCTGCCGATTAATATCTTCAAGCTCGGCAATTTCTTCATCTGTTGCATTCGTGGCCGCTGTGAAGGCGGCTTCAACTTCCAAAAGCAATCTGACCTTGGTAATCTTATCGTCAGAAATCCGGTTAAAGCGGGTTACTCTGCCCAAAACCCGGCCTATGACAGCCGACTGGGGAATATTAACATAGGAGCCATCACCGGCCCGCATGGAGACGAGACCCCGCTCATTTAGAATCTTCAGGGCTTCCCTGATAACCGAGCGGCTTACCTCATATTTTTCTGCCAGTTCAAATTCTGTAGGAAGCAGCATCTTGTCACTTCCACCCTCGAAGATCATCTCCTCCAGGGAATCTGCGACTTGCTCATACAAATTGCGATACTTAATATCCAAGTTCCGGATAGTCCAGGTGGTTTTTTGCTTTGTTTTCATATCGCTTATATTAAGTCATTATAAAGAGGGAGTGTCTTTCTGTCCATGACTAAATAGCCCCCGTGAAAGGGGCTATTTACCGGTTATTTCATTATGATCCCGCTTTTTTTCATTGTTTCTTCATATGCCGCAGCCAGCTCTTCTTTAGTTATAGGTTTTCCACCTCCCTTGGCAGCCACTTCCATCAAACGGCTGTCCGAACATACAAGTTTGCCTGCTACAATATCCTCTGCACGGATGACATGGAACATGATTTCCTTATCATCATAGCGCCCCTTGTCATGTACGATATAGATGCGGCCGTCTTCTGTCACATGTGTACCGGGATAGGATACATCTGAACGCCCATCAAGCAGAAGCGAATACGGCCAGGTTGCTCCGCCGTCTTCGGATAAAAGAGCCGACATATGGCTTCTTTGCGGCTGAAAGCCGTTGTTATGCGTAATCCAGACTAAACGGCCATCTGCAAGCCGACGAAGACTGCTTTTTGCAGATGGGCCTTTTCGATAGATTTTCCCTTCAGTCCATGTTTTTCCGCCATCAAATGAATCACTGCTTCCAAAACCGTAATCTGTACGCACGATCATCAACATGCTTCCATCCGGGCGTTCAACTACGGCATGCTCATCAAAAAGACGATCCGCAACATCGCTTTTTCCCAGTAGAAAGAAAGTCTGCCCCATGTCATCGGATGCATAGATCATGGAAAATTCTTCCTGGGGAAGCTGAAAATGGGTGGAAGGAAACCTTTTCCAGCAGGCGACCGGCCAATACCAGCGTCCGGTTTTTCCGAAATAAGGCTGTACCGCCATTACACCATTCATAACACGGCGGGGATCTGTCATTTTCGGTTCACCGGAATCCGCATCAATGAGTGTGCTTGCCCATACCCCGCCCCGCCCATCCCACCACATATAGGCCTGTGACCAGGTCAGCCATACACGGCCTGATGGATCGGTCCAAATCATTGGTTCAAAGAGGCGTACCGGGTCAGGATGATCCAGTGCAATCCGCGGCCCAGCCCAACTCACACCATCGTCATCACTGGAAATAAGCAGGATAAAATTATCACTCCCTTCGTGAACACCACCCATACTGATACTGACCCAAAGCCGCCCTTTCGGTGTACGTGCAATTGAAGGCGCGGAAAGCCAGCGGCAGTTTTCAAGCGAGAGTCCGGGATCGGCCGGGTGATAGATAATAGTTGCAGGATTAAGAGCCGCCTCGTTTTCCTGATAGTGCTGCATGAAATTTTCCTCTTATTAATATACTCAGTTGATTTTGTCAGGTAATGCCTGATATCTGTTATAACCGGCCTGGCGCAAGGCACTCATCTCGTCAAGACCCATAGATTTCAATTCCCTGATGTAATTATTCCATGTGGTATCGTTGAGTGCGGTTTCTCCTGTTATAAATTTCGCAGTCATCTGGTCAGCGTAAGTTGCAAGGCTTACATAGTAAGCGTCTCTGGTCAGCTCATCTTCGGTCAACCGGTATTGCAGATCGTAGAGAAGGCGTTTGACATCTGAGACTCCCGCTTCTGCCCAATGCCGGACCAGCCCTTCACGAGAAGGATCAGAGCTCACCGTAATATCGTCGGTCATTGGATTTACATACGAAGGCATACCTATAGGGGTTACCGTGGTGCGGAATTCATAGTAGGACGCAAACGGCTCCGGTACCATGATTTTGGCTCCATAAATATGCCGTGAATCCTTAGCCTCATAAGTATATCCGCCCCTCCCGCTCCATTTACCGTCTTCAGGGCCAAGACGCGCAGATACAGTACCTTCGAAGGTTTGAATATAATTTAAGAACTTGACGACGGCCTCGGGATTCTTGCATTTGTCTGTAATGACAGCACTCCCCGCACTGCGCTGATAATGCAGGGAGATACCCGGCCAACAGGGCTTGTTGTTTACTTCACTGGTTAGGGGGGGTATACCAATCCACTGCAGGTAATCCTCCGGATTCGGCAGAAGTACGTAGGGTTCACTTTCTATAAATCCAACCCTCCTGTTAGATACCTTGAGATTGAATTGTGCATCATCCTGAACAAAATAGTCATTATCCAGTAAACCTTCCCTGTAAAGTTTTGCCATATAAGCAAGGTACGCACGGTAATTATCTTGGGCCGGAACAAAATAATATTTTCCGTCTATGACATCGTTGTATTTGTCTACAAAGCCAAAGGCACTTAAAATGAGCATAGTATGGCGCGAAATAGGTATCTCGTCGGCTTCACCATTACCATTGGGGTCCTGGTTCTTATACGCTTTCAATACAGCATACAAATCATCGGTGGTTTTGGGGACATCAAGACCCACCTTCTCAAGCCACTTTCGATTGGTTCTTGACGGAATAGCTTCCTGCATAGGCGCATAAGAGATCATCGGAAGACAATATATTGCTCCGTTATCCTGGACGATAGCCTTGACCACATCGGGATATTGCTTAAGCTCGGTAATAATATTTGGCGCATATTGCTTGAACAGTGGTAAAAGATCAATAAAAACGCCGTCGGGACCGTATTTCAGCTCATCGGACGGTGTAATACCATGGAAGAATACATCAGGATAGTCCCCGGACGCAAAGGCGAGATTCTTGCGTTCTTCCCATACCGAGGATTCAACAAGCTGGTACTTAAACGTGATATTGGTAAGCTCAGATATCATTTTTAAAAACCACATATCGGAAAAATCCTGCGGCGCGGTTCCACTGCGTTGTTGCATAACAGTTACCGTGATTGGTTTGTCCGAAAATGGATAGCTGAGATCATCCGCACTAAAGGTGAGGTATTCTTCTTTAATATATTTTGCCGTGATATTTTCGTATCCGCTCGTATCCAATACGGTAACCCGGGTATTCTGCTCTGCCGTTGCGGCATTCTTTTTGGTGCCGCCGCCGCAGCTCATTAATGTGCCAATAAGAAACAGTATTAATGTAAACAGTATTACATCTTTTTTATTCAAAATCATTGTCATTTCTCCTTGAACTTTCGGTTAAGCTCCACAATGGGAGCAGGTTCTCTTGTATATGTTTATCCCCAAAAAGGGATAGACCGGTCATAAAACATTCTT
>JAISJS010000079.1 GCA_031261385.1 Treponema sp. | reverse complement strand
CTGACTGCTTCCAAGAATTATCAGAATCGTAAAAAAAATGAACTGCTTCTTCATGGATCATTCCTTAAAAAGTTACTGTGATTGTTTTTGATTTTTCCTTCGCTGAATAACCATATCCTGTGATATTTTTGTTTTCATCCTTTTTCTCAGATCTCTCTACCCCTTTGACATAAAACGTAGTGCCGCTTGATACATTCTCTGCTTTATAACTGGTTTCCTGATAAACCGTATAACTTTTTTTATCATAGGTACTGCTGGCATCATACCCAGACCCATACATAACTGAGCCATTTTTATATACACTGAAATATGAGAAAGATCCAGTCCATGAAAGATTTACCGTCCTTGTCAAGCCAGTTCCTGATACCGTATAGCTTAAATCCGGGGCGTCTTTTCCTACATCTGCCCCGCTGATCCGCTCATCAAACTCCCATTCGGAGATTCCCTCACAGGCGGTAAAGAGCAGTATGCATAAAACCAATCCGCAAAGGTTTTTCATAATGCCTCCGTATTAGAATCCAATTTCATAGCCAAAGGTAAACGCCACCCGGCGCCGTGTCATATAGTAAAGAACTTCATCGCCGTCTTTTATCCCCATAAAGGCGCCGCCTGAATACCGTATGTCCGCCAAAATCGACCCCTTTCCCAACCGGATGCCAAAAGAACCACCGCCGACTAAATCAAGGCCATCAACTTTGGATTCATAGTCCCTGGACATTGAAGGATCTTCTCCGTTGGTGTAACTTGTTGACCCAAGGGGAATGATAAAGCTCATACCTATTTTGCCCCTGACAAGAACATTATTGCCGATAAATAAATACAAATTGGCAAGCAGCGGTATTTCCAGGGCAGAAAACGCAAACACACCGCTTGAGTCTGTTCCCTTATAGCCGGCTTCATCAGTGGAATAAAGCAGTTCTGCGGTAAGACCATACCCGGTCAAACCCAAACTCAAAAAATGCATGGTTAAACCGGCGCCGCCTTCAAACGTATTGGTCTTGTCAAAAACGTTATGGTTGACGTATTCCATATTTGTCGAGGGTTCATTAAACCATGACGTAAAGCCGCCGTGTGCGCCCAGGAACCAGGTACTGTTTTTCCAGGTTCTTGCCCATTCGCCATCTTTGTTCTTTATTGCCTGGGCAGCTTCTTCCCGCTGTTCTTTCCGCTCTTGGGCAGCTTCTTCCCGCTGCTTTTTCTGTTCCCGGGCTCTCAGTTCACTTGCAATTCTTGCTGCTTCCCGTCTTGCCTCATTCGCCAATGTAGTGGCTTCCTGTCTTTGGCGGACAAGTGTATCGGTAACAACACCGGTTAATTTCAGCGAAAGTTCACCCATGAGTGAAAGTCCGTCTGTAATGGCACGGTATTCTATATCATCACCTTTTAAGAGACTGGCGTCTTCAACAGACAGGATCTGAGCCATAAAAAGATTTGCGCTTCCCAATGAGCTTACTGTCCCTGAAAGCACATATTGTGAATTGGTTGCCTGCCCGATAGCCCGTATGCTGCTTGGATCTGTCATGCCTGATCTCTGGTATTGCTGTTCGGTCATAACACGCTCTACCGTTGTAGTTCGGGGGAGAACGGCATACTTATGGGTATTTGCAATCTCGGTTGCAAGAAGCTGGGCAAGCACCTCAGCCGCCTGCTGATCAATGCCATCGGTGCTTATGGAGAACGGCAAAATAGCGAGTTTGGAAAGGCGTGAAGTATTAAAACGGGCGGCGCTGATTAGTTTATCTGCCATGCTGCCAAGGTAACCGCGTATTTCCCTTAGATCGCGGTAGGTATGGTAATCACCGCCCAATTGTTCAAGACTTTCTACATTTACGATTGAGATGATTACTACATTGCCTGTTCCAAGAGAGGTGATGTGTCCGGTAATAACAAATTCGGCGTTCAGTTGGCGTCCTAACCGGGCAATGGTATCAGAGTCCGTCAACCCGGAACGCTGAAAATGCTGTTCAGTCAGGATCGAATTGACTGCATTGGTACGCGGAATTACCGTAAAGGCGCCGATAAGATTTGCCTGGCTTGCAAAGAGCGTTGCAAGCGTATCTCCCTCGCTGCCCTGTCCGCCGGTAAACGGAAGAACGGCAATCGCAGGTTTGACTGCAGAAGATGTCTGCCGGGCTTTTCCGCCGCTGACTGCATTCGCTGCGCCCAGCCTGCCGCCAAGGGTCCCCATAAGGGAAAGCCCGTCTGTAATGGCGAAGTATTCAACCGATTCGCCTGATTGTATGCTGGCATTTTCGACGGCAAGCACATTTGCCATAAAAAGGTTTGAACTGCCCAATGAGCTTATACTGCCTGAAAGCACAAATTGGGAGTTGGTTGCCTGCCCGATAGCCTTTATACTGTTTCTGTCAGTCATGCCCGATCGCTGATACTGCTGCTCGGACATAACGCGCTCCACCGTTGTAGTTCGGGGAAGCACCGCATACCTGTGGGTGTTTGCAACCTCCGTTGCCAAAAGCTGGGCCAATATTTCAGCCGCCTGAAGATCCACACCCTGAGCGGCAATATCAAAGGGCAGAACAGCAAGTTTGGGAAGGCGGGAAGTATCAAAACGGACGGCAGAAACAATTTTATTCACCATCTCGGGAAGGTAACTTCTGATATTCGCCAGATCATTGTATGTCTGATAGGCGCCGCCCAATTGTTCCAGGGTTTCTACATTGACAACAGATATTATCACCACTTTGCCGGTCCCCAGCGAAGTAATATGCCCTGTTGCCACAAATTCGGCGTTCAATTGGCGTCCTAATTGGGCAATGGTATCAGAATCCGTCAACCCCGACCGCTGGAAACGCTGTTCGGTTAAAATGGAAGAAGCGGCGTTGGTACGCGGAATGACGGTAAATGCGGCAAGAAGGTTATTCTGGCTTGCAAAGAGGTTCGCAAGCGTATCGCCTTCCTGGCCGTCTCCCCCGGTGAACGGGAGTACTGCCAGTTTGGACTTTGTTTGAGCTGTCACAGATACCGTAATCGAAAAAAGCAGAAGGACAGCTAAAACTAAAGTCCGTTTCATTGGAACCTCTTTTTCACACGTAGTATTACACCAATCGCGGAAAAAATCAACAACTTTCACTCTCTGCAACCGACCCCTCTTTCCCGTGTCCAAACTATACAAGGACTGGAAAAATGTGTATATTGGAGATAACGCCGTTTTAACAATCCTTGGGAGTCAGCTCCCTTGCTAAAGGAACGATTTTATGGAGCAGATAACATCCGCGACCGCCCAGGTAATCATATCGATAATTCCCATTGTGGGGATCGTCATGGGCGCAGTGGTGATTTTTTTCTACCTCCTTTGGAACCACCGCCGGAGAATCCTGCTGATCAAGGCAGAGCAGTACACCCGGCCGGATTTCGACCTTCTTTCTTTTAGTCTGCTTGCAGGCCTGCTTTTAAGCTGTGTCGGGGTTGCCGTGACCATTTTCCTGGCGATAATCCAGGGGGCAACTTTCGGCCTTTTGGGGGGAATTATCCCGCTGGCTATCGGAGCAGGTCTTTTGGTTTATTATGGGATTAAGCGCGGCGATAAGGCCTCATGATCCACGGGGACGATTTGGACGATCAGATGATCGTCGCAGAGGTCGTCTCGGGGCAGAAAGAGTTATTCCGGTTTTTGGTAAAACGGCATGAGCAGGCTGTTTACGGGATGGGGTTAAGCTTTTTCCGTAACGTCGAGGATGCGTCTGATTTTACCCAGGAGGTATTCCTTAAGGTGTACCGGAGCCTGGCCCGTTTTGAGGGACGTTCCCGGTTTTCAACATGGCTGTACAAAATCGCCTACAATACGGCGGTAAACGGGATCAGCCGCAAGCGGGAATACCGGAGCCTTGCAGAGGATGAGATCGAGAGCGAAGCTGAAACCCCGGAGCGAAAATTACTGCGCTCTGCGGCGCGGGAGGCGGTTCTGGAAGCCATTGGGGATCTTCCCGAACGCTACCGGATTTGTGTGGATATGTTCTTTTTTTATGACCGGTCGTATCAGGAGATTGAGGCGATTACCGGGTACCCGGTAAATACGATTAAGTCTCACGTATTCCGGGCAAAGAAGCTTTTGAAGGAAAAGCTGGAAGGGATTGCAGACGGTGATTTATAGGGGGCAGTGCCAAGGAGGCATTACATGAATTGTCATGAGGTTATGGATAAAGTTTACGAATACTCGGGGGAAGAATCCGTACCCCTCCTGGTCCAAATACAGATCGCCCTGCATCTCTTTTTCTGCGCTGATTGTACACAGGCGTATAAACGCTTTGAAGTGACCCGTGATGTTCTTAAAAATGATTTTCTGCCCCCCGCCCCGGACTTTTCGGACCCCATAATGATGCAGGTCTACAAAGAAGAAGACCTGACTGAGAACACCTTCGCAGAAATCGACCTTACCGGGGAAGGCCTTAACGAAACGTCCAACGCCCCCGCCGGTCTTTCCACCCGCGCCTGGGTGATCATCGGCCTGGCCGTGCTGTTATCCCTTGCTTCGTCGTTCTTCGGCCTCGATTTCAACAAGCTCGCCGATACCGCAGGAATGTCCTTCCTGCTCCCCATCGGCATAACCATCGGAGTAGTCCTCACCGTCTACGGCGCCTTTTTCATCGGCAGCCATCTCAAAGAACTTTCAGAGCGCTTTGGGCTAAGGTAAACCGTCCCTAAAGTTTGTTGATTTCTTCCGGAGACAGCCCGGTATCCTCAATTATCTGATTTACAGGGCGGCCCGCACGTTTCATGTTTTGAGCAATTTCCAGCTTTGCCTGTTTTAACCCTGCGGACAAGCCTGCAGATAAGCCTTCGGTACGGCCTTCTTCCTTACCTTCTTCCCTGCCCTCTGCTTTGCCTTCAGCTTTGCCCTCAGCCTTGCCTAAGGCAAGACCTTCTTCCCGGCCCTCAGCTAAACCTTCCTTTCGGGCATATTGCTTTATCATGCGCATGTCTTCCCGGGCCAGTCCTTCCGCTTCTTT
>JAISJS010000055.1 GCA_031261385.1 Treponema sp. | reverse complement strand
GGTTTTATAACAAGGCCCTCAAGCTTGAAGGTCAGGTTAATATTGAAGATTTTACCTACCCCGGTCAGCCTCCCCGTTCGCGCGAAAGCGCTGTGGTGATGCTGGCCGATGTGACCGAGGCCGCCGTCCGTACCCTGGATAAACCCACTGTCGCACGGCTCGAAAAATTCATCCAGGAACTTTTTAACGCCAAGGTGGAACATGGACAGCTTACGCGGTCTGAACTTACGTTTAAAGATCTTGAAACCATCAAGAATGCCTTTGTCAGGGTGTTGGTAAGCTATTATCATTCCCGTATTGAATACCCCAAGGCTCAGGCGGTGGAAGGCGCCGAATGAACAAGGTCGAAGTAACCGCCGAAGATGTCCCGTTACCTGCCTGGTCTCCCGCGCTGACAGAATACGCCGGTAAAGTCCTTTCTGCACTAAAAAAGGATAATTGGGATCTTTCGGTGCTCCTCTGCGGCAATTCCTATATCAAATCGCTCAATGCCCAATACCGCGGCAAAGATGAAGCGACGGATGTACTTTCGTTTGCCCTTGGGGAAACCATACCCGGGGAGGATGGGGAGCGCCGTTATTTGAGCGGGGATATCGTTATTTCCCTTGAAACCCTCGGGGAAAATGCCCGCTCTTTTGAAATCCCTGAGGATGAGGAGTTACGCAGGCTCCTTATTCATGGTATTCTTCATCTTGATGGAATGGATCACGCAACAAATAACGAAACGGAGCCCATGCTCCGCTTACAGGAGAAAATATTGGTAACACTTGCCGGAGAACACATTCTGTTTGCGCCTTTCATACCGCACGAAGGAGCTGCGGTATGAAAAGTCATTTATCCAGTTTATTTAAAAAAATCGATAAGGAAATGGACCGGAAAACCTATAAGTCACTGGAAACGGATCAACAGGAGATGATCCGCGGGGTGGTGGAGCTTTCGGGAACCACCGTCAAGGAAGTCATGGTTCCCCGGACCGATACGGTTTTTCTTTCCGCCGATGCTTCCAAAGAGGAGCTTTTGGCCTGTATCGCCGAGAGTGAACATTCGCGGTTTCCCGTGTATCAGGATACCATCGACAATGTTATCGGGGTGCTCTATGTTAAGGATGTTCTAAAAAACCTTGTAAAGGAAGAGCCCTTTGACATTAAGGCCCTGCTCCGCAAACCCTTTTTTGTTCCCGTATCCAAACACATTGACGGCCTTCTCGGCGAGCTCCGCCGCAAACGTGTTCATATTGCCGTGGTGGTGGATGAATACGGCGGCGTTTCGGGCATTGTCTGCATGGAAGATATTATTGAGGAGATCGTCGGGGATATACAGGACGAATTTGACCACGAAACCGAGGATGTGCTTGAACTCGGGGAAGGCGTCTGGCTCTGCGACGCACGGGTGAACCTGGAGGACCTTGCCGAAAAAATCGAAGTTGAACTTCCCGCAGAAGATTTTGATACTCTGGGCGGTTTTGTGTTTGACCTTTTTGGGAAAATCCCCGTAAAATATGAAAAAGTGGTATACCGGGGAAATGATTTTATCGTTCAGGACATGGACGGGCATAAGATCAATACCGTAAAGATCGTGCTGGGCAAAAAGGGCGAAGAATGAAAGACCTAAGAGGAAGATCAAGAGAAACCGCAGAGGGCACAGAGGGAGCACAGAGGAAGATAAAGAAATTGAATTTTCTCTGTGTCCTCCGTGTGCGAACCTTTGGTTCGGTTTCTCTGCGTACTCTGTGGTTGATCTTGGGTGTTTCTTTGTTTTCTGCCGGTAATGGCTTTCTTTTTGCGCAGGCGCAGATGACGGCGGCCTCTTATTATGAAAAGGGAAGGGCGGCCATGTTTGCCGAAAACTGGTATGCCGCCTCGGAATCTTTTATCGAGTGCGTCAGGCTTAACCCCGCCCATGCCGAGGGGAACGCCGCTCTTGCCGAATGTTATTACGAACTCGGGGAATTTGACGAAGCTCTGGCGTGGGTGCGGAAGGCCCGCGCCCTCTCCCGCGGAAACATGGGGCCGGCTAATTTGGAGGCCTCTGCCCTGATTGCCCTGGGGCGGCTCGACGAGGCCGGCGCAGTTATCTCCGGTATTCTGGAGCGGGAGCCGTATAACCGGGAGGCCCTTTTTGCCGCAGGTGAACTGGATATCGCCAGGGGACATTCCGCAGACGCCCTGCTTCGTTTCCGGGACGCCTCCCGCCGCTACCCCGATGACCGCCGGCTGTTGATTTCCCTGGCCCTGGTTTCAGGATCGCTTGGGGACCGGGAAGCAAGCCTGCAATACATTGATAAGGCGCTGGCCCGGCATCCCGATGATTACCGGGTGTTTTATTATGCCGGCTGGCTTGATGCCCAGGCGGGGCGGATAGCTGAGGCTATTCGGTACGCCGAACAGGCCCTGTACTTCCGCCCCGGCTACGGCCCGGCCCTGTCCCTTTTAGCAAGCCTCCGTTACCGCTCACTGCAATATGAGGAAGCCGCCCGCCTTGCCGATGAGTGCATCGCCGCCGACCGGAACGATATGGGCGCCTGGTACCTCAAGGGGCTTGCCTACAGCAGGATGAAAAGGCCGAAAGATGCGCTCGCCGTTTTTTCCAATGCCATGTTGATAAACCCTGATGATGAATTTATCCGCGCCGGGCTTGAGGATATCCTTATCGGCTCTACGCCGCTGGAAGATCCCCAGCGTTCCCGGTGGGCTGCCTGGCATTTTAACCGGGCCCGGGAGTATCGTTCCCGGAACCTTGTCGATCAGGGACTGTTTGAATACCGCCGCGGCCTCCGGCTTAATCCGTATGCCAGGGACCGCAGGGAATATGCGGAACTGCTCCGCCTGGAAGGGTATCCTGCCCGTTATCTTGAAGAATTGCGTTTTATGCAGGACCTGGGTTACGGCGATACAACGATGAATGATGCGGTAGAGGCGTACAGCGCCCTGCTTTCCAACGCCCTGTTCCGGCGCTGGCAGGTGAATCCCGTTGACCTTGCCGAACGCCATTGGAAGATAGCGGTTTTTTCGCTGGCCTCTCAGTCAAGTTTTTATCATGTTGACGCGGGGGCGGTTGCCGCATCGTATGTACGGGAGATTCTGGTCCATGACCGGAACATCAATCCCATGGAAAGCGAACTGCGCCGGGCCACATTTTCGGAAGCCTTCCGGTCGGCGCGGGAAGCGGGGGCAGATTATTTTTTGGTGATCACCGTTTCCGAAAACGAACGGGATATTTCCCTGAAAGGTGAACTCTTTGTCGGCAGAACCGGCTCTCCCGCCGGTGTTTTCTACACGTACCGTACCGGTATTGATCGTCTGCGGAACGCCTCGCGCGGCATTGTCGAGCAGCTTTCCGCATCCCTTCCGTTCCGCGCCAAACTCCTCTCCCGCAGGCAGGCCCAGGGCCTTATCGACAAGGGCAGGGTTGACGGGGTAAAACCGGAAACCGTCTACGATGTGGTTAAAAAGGGAAGGCCGCTTGTCCTGAACGAAGGGATAGGACTTTCATATACTGCCGATGAACTTGTTGGTACATTAACCATCGACAGCACCGATGAAGAAGTTTCCGCCGGTGTCTTGGCCCGCAATGGTTTTTTTGACCGTATTGAAGTTGGAGACGAGATCATCCTTCAGACAGTGAAAGATGAAAAGGCTCCTCCTCCGGCAACCGGCGCCAATCCGGAATTGCGCGCCTTATTGCGAACCCTGCGATAAATTCCTATTCCACCATTTTCGCCAGCACCGCTTCTATCCATTCGTTGGCTTCATCGGGGTATTGGTTTTGGACGCCAAGGAATTCGATAAGGGCCTCGCGGTAGCCGCCTGAAAAATAGAAGGCTTGTCCCAGATAAAAGCGGGCGCGGGCTTCGGTGGCGCCTGAGTGGGGAAGGGAAAGATAACGGAGCAGTTCTGTTTTGGCTGTCTGCCAATCCCGTTTTACAACGGGGCCCTGCACTATGGTGCGAAGGGCGGAATCTTCTCCGCCTGCGGGCGCCTCAAGATCCCGTTTAAAGGCCCGCGGTCTTTTTACCGCCTGATAGGAAGGAGGGGCTTTTTTAATATCGCCGATTGCTTTCGAGGCATCGGGCCCCAGCGGCACTGCCTTGGGAATTTCGGAATAGCTGTCACTTCCGGGGACGGCGTTGTAAATTGAAATCAGGGGCAGGGGCATGGAACGGATTTCCCGCCGGCTTTCGCTGAGGTTCGCGTTTTCATTTCCCATTTTAACGGTCACGGCCCGTTCAGTGGCGTTGTATCCGGGAGAAAGGGTCACATTGCCGCCGGTCAGTTCATCCTCAAAAATAACCGCATAATAATAGGGAATTCCCGGAACGGGGTAGTCGGTAAAGGGGGAGCTAATCTCCGACTGTACAATAACCGCGTTCAGAAGGTCGGCCGTACGCCGCAAAGGCTCCACACTCCGGTAGAGGACCGTGCTTTTTGCGGGCCCGGAAAGCTGATAGGAAATAATGACTCCTTCACCTTCCGCCCGTACCGTAATGCCGGAAACGCCTGATCCCGGAAAGGGAATATGCTGCTCCTCCACGGCCCGGACAACAGGGGCTGCCGGGATACTTTGAGCGCCCGAAATTACCAGGGGGATGGTATTGTTATAGGGGATGATGATGTCATACCGCCTGCCCTGCGTGTCGCTGGCTGCGGCAAAGTAATACACGGTTTCGGAGCCTTCGGTTTCATCAACCCAGGAACGGGTTCCGTAGGACACCTCTGCAAGCGGAATGCCGACGGGGGTTTCTGAAAACGGCTCGAGGGAACGGAAAATGTACACCGGTC
The DNA here is from genome assembly GCA_031261385.1 of Treponema sp. GTDB lineage: Bacteria > Spirochaetota > Spirochaetia > Treponematales > Breznakiellaceae > JAISJS01. The sequence continues at coordinate 13,842 of JAISJS010000055.1, read as the reverse complement.
CCCTGACGTCCGGGGAATCCTGCCAGGAGAGGCGAACAAGGTTATTCCGCGTCTCCGCCTGAAGCTGTGAAATAAAGGGGGTAAACCCTCCTTCCGCCGGGACGGCTTCCTGGGCAAAAATCCCGCCTGCAGCCGCAAAAAAAAGGAAAACCGGCAGCAGATACGCTTTTAAAAAATTGGACTTTGTTTCTATTATTGCCATACCCTTATGATAATCGGTAAGAAAGCATTTCGTCCAGAGCAGTTTACAAATTCTCCCGTTCTGCGTATTCTATAGGTATGTTTGTGTCTATCGCCGTAGACCCCGGCTCGGAAGGGCGGGCCAAGGAATTGGCCGATCTTTTGGGGCAATATGGGTTTGACAAGGTACAGCGGGGGCTCTGGGAATCCGCTTTTGTGTCCCCCGAAACCCTGGTCCGCCTTAAAAAAGACCTGGATCGGGCCACCGACGCCTTCGATCGCCTGCGTATTTTCCAGTTCCCCGTGGACGGGACACTGGCCCTGACCACCCTCAGGGACAAAAAATGGCGGCGCATGGTGGCAAAAGGCGGCGCGCTCCCCCCTGCGCCGACTCCAAAATCAGCGGCGTCGGCTCCGCGGCCCGGAACCCAGGCTGCGCGCCCGCGGTCTGCGGGGCAGTCACCGCAAAAACGGGGATCCCGGCGGTAAAAAGGCTGCGCGGTCCTGTGGGGATTGTATTTTTTGATAAATTGCCTTTCTTTTTCCCCAATTTCAGGTATACTAAAAGCATGAGTAAGCGAGATGTCAGGTTTTTCAATACCACCGGGCCCTGTGATCCCGATGATCATTATATGCTGCCCCCGGAAGAACGGCTTGTAGGCGCCCAGCTCAAGCGCTATATCGGGGACAAGCTCTATTGGGTGCTGCATGCCCCCCGGCAGACCGGAAAAACAACTTTTCTGCTGTCATGGCTGCGGGAAATAAATGAGGCCGGAAGCAGCGGCGATGGAACCGGGGCGATTGCCTGTTATGTAACGGTAGAAACCTGTCAGGGAGTTCCCGAAGCGGAACGGGCCATACCGGCTATATGCGATGAAATCCGGAGAATGTCAAAAATTTGGAACCTGCCTGTTCCCCGCATTGATGATGAATCCCCGCAGTCTCAGTTAAACAGTATACTGAGCAAATGGGCTGAATTGCTTGGTTACCCTCGACCATATTCTGGAAGCCCGCAAACAGATGATAGAGGCGCGGGAAACGCATTTGGACGCCTTGGCGTATCGATTGGAAAATCCGCAGATACGCAGTGTTATGGAAACCCTTATGACCGGCGAGCCCGATCCCCTTATGGCGCAGGGAGAAGCGTTCCGGCTCTGCCTGGATTTGGGACTGGTGACCATTGAGAAAGGCACGCCCGGCGTTGCCAATCCCATTTACCGGGAAGTGATAGCCCGGGAAATTACGTTTGGTACCCAGATGGCAATTCCTGAGCCTGAATGGAAGTGGCAAAAGCCCGACGGGACGCTGGATATGGACGCTTTGCTCAAGGAATTTCAGGCTTTTTGGCAAACCAATTCAGAAATATGGGAAACAAAGCTCAATTATCCCGAGGCCTTCCCTCACTTGCTGCTCATGGCGTTTCTCCAGCGGGTAGCTGACGGGCACAGGGGCGCCATGGATGGCGCTGAAAAAAAGCAAGAAGTTTGCGATAGCAAACTTCAAGTACAAAACCGTCAAGGAGGACGGTTTTGCTACGAATACGCGGCGGGCAGGGGACGGATGGATTTGGCGGTGGAATTTAACGGCGCCTGGAACATAATTGAGATTAAGCTGCTCCGTCAGGGGAAAACCTTTGAAGCGCTTAAAGAGGAAGGTATCCGGCAGACGCTGCGTTACCGGGACAGTTTTTCTCCTGCCCTGCGATCTGCCGATGGGCATCCAGTGCAATGCTATCTGGTTATTTTTGATCGCCGTTCTGAAAAACCTTCCTGGGACGAGCGGATTAAATGGATAGCAGGTCCTCCGGGAATTACGGTTGTCTGCTGCTGATGTTTTTAATGGCATATAGTTTACAATTCTCCCTTTTTCCCGTATCCTTAAGATGTTGAGGAGTATGTATGCTGATATCAGAACTGGGGTCCCCCATACAGGAATTGAAACGCCTGATCTACGATACCTGGAGGCGTCTTTGAAGCGTCCGATTCGGGAAAGACCTCCATTGCGCAGCGTATTGTTGAAATAGAAAAACAGGCCGGGGAAGGTGATTTTTGGAATGATACCGCTGCGGCGGAGAAGCTTATGACCGAACTCAAGACCCTTAAAAGCCGGTATGAGCCCTGGAAAAGTCTCCGCGCCGAAATTGATGACCTGGAAACCCTCTGCGCCCTGGCGGTAGAGGCAAAGGATGAAAGTGAGGCCGCCGGGATTGAAGCCTCCCTTGGGGATCTCCGCGCCCGCTATGAAAAGCAGAATGTCTATGAACTTATGGGCGGGGAAGTGGACCGGAACGGCTGTTTCCTTACGATCCATTCCGGAGCGGGGGGGACTGAAGCCTGCGACTGGTCCCAAATGCTCTACCGGATGTACCTCCGCTGGGCGGAGCGGCGGGGCTTTAAAGTGGAAGAAGTTGATCGCCTTGAGGCTGAAGGGGGCATTAAGTCGGCCACTGCACGAATCGAAGGGGACTATGCGTATGGGTACCTTAAGGGCGAATCGGGGGTGCACCGGCTGGTGCGTATTTCCCCGTTTGACGCAAACGCCCGGCGGCATACCTCCTTTGCATCGGCCTATGTTTTTCCCATTGTTGATGATTCCATCGAGGTTGATATCAGGCCGGAGGACCTTAGGGTAGACACGTACCGTTCAGGCGGCGCGGGCGGCCAGCACGTCAACAAGACCGACAGCGCGGTGCGTTTTACCCATCTGCCCACGGGAATTGTTGTGGCCTGTCAGAGTGAACGGAGCCAGACGATGAACCGGGCCATCGGTATGAGTATACTCAAGTCCCGGCTCTATGAATATTACCGGCAGGAAAAGGAAAAAGAGAACGAACGGTTTGCCCAGGAAAAAAAAGACATCTCCTTTGGGAGTCAAATTCGATCGTATGTGTTTCAGCCATACACCATGGTCAAGGATTACCGGACCAAGGCGGAGGTGGGCAACATCCAGGCGGTAATGGACGGGGACATCGATCCCTTTATCGAGGAGTATCTGCGTTTTGCGTGGAATAATGCCCAGGAATAATGTATGCATTATTATTTTTCTCATTTGTATTCCGGCGTTTGCTTTTTCCTGGGGCGCGGCGGAAGAGTCGGCAAAGCCTGAAAAGAACGAAGAATGGATACTCTGTGTTACCAATTTCAATATTTCAGCCCTGCCCCAGAGTCAGCAGATTATCGGGGAAGTGATGACAAAAAGTCTTGTGAGCAATCTGGATACCGTGGATCACCGGATCAGGCTTTCTCCCGAATATGGATATTACGAGGGCTATGCCTGGTCACAGGCGCGGGCAGCCGCCGCAAAGGCGCTGGCGGCAAAACGCAATGAACGGGATCTGCTGCTGTACCGGGGTGAACCGGGATGGAAATATCAATCGACGTTAAAAACGATCAATGCCGATATTCTTAAACTGGAAGAAAACCTCCGCCTGGTAAATGAAGAGGCGCCGCTTATTGCCGGTGAGCCGGTTTTCAAACTTACCGCGGCAAATATTTCCGGTACATTCCCCGAGCCGCCCAGGGCCGGAGGTGAATACCGTTTTTGCAGGACGCAAAACGCCGATGCATTTCTTTCAGGCGAGGTTACTGAATTTCACGGACGGATTTATATCACCATGCGCCTGTATGTGCTGTATGCAAATGCCTATATCTACGAAGATGAAATAATTTTTTCTCCCGATGCCGCAAACGGCGCGGTGGAGGAGCTTGCCGGACGGCTCATTGCGGCGCTGTCGGGAAGCAGTCCTGCGGCGATTGTCGTTCATGCGGACCCTCCGGAAACCCTGGTGCTGATCAATAAAACGTTTGCCGGCCGGGGGGAACTTGGCCTGCAGGAACGTCCGCCGGGAACGATACTGGTTGATCTTTCTGCGGAAAATTATTTTCCCCAGTCCGCCGAGGTGGTTCTTTCTTCAGGCGAATTAACGGAGATTGATGTTACGCTCCAGCGCCAGCCCCTCACGGAAACGGAGATTCATATATCCGGAGAAAACGATGCGGCGATTTATCAGGGCGCCCTGTATATCGGAGAGGCGCCGCTTACCCTGCGGCTTCCCGCCAATCTTCTTGATTATATCAATGTGGAAAGTTCCAACGGGAAAATTGCCTCCGTCGTGTTTACCACTCCCGATTTGTTTGGCGATAAAGAAGAACTCACATTAAAACTGAAAACGCCCCTGCCCAAAGGACAAAAGCGCGTTGAAAAGGCCCGCAGCCGCGCATACTGGGCCTGGGGAAGCACCTGGATTACCGGTGTTGCCGCATGGATGATCAACGGCCTTTATACGTCCCAGATGGACGGGTATATGCGGGGAATAGATATTGGAACTGATGCAATGTATAACAGTGCAAATATATTATATTGGGTGAATTATGGCTCAATAGCCCTTGTGATTGCCGCGGCGGGATACGATTTTATTCAGATGCTCCGCTATATGTACAGCTCCGGGGCGGATGCAACTCCCATCGCCAGGCAGTGAGGAAACAGAGATGAGTTTTGCCGATAAGATAAAGAAATTTTTCAGCGTTTCTCCAAAGGTTCCGGATGAATATTTTGATGACCTTTCGGATCTGTTGGTTGAAGGGGATTTTGGGGCGGCAGAGGCCTACAAAACCGTGGACGCCCTGCGTGAGTATTGCAAAAAACAAAAAATAAGCGAAGGGGAAGGGGTGCGGCAGGCGCTTGCAGAAATTCTGGAAGCGCAGCTTCTGCCCCGGGATCAGATTGTCCATGCAGAAAATCCCCCGGGCGCCGGTTTAACGATCATCCTGCTTCTCGGGGTAAACGGCGTCGGAAAAACCACCACCGCCGCAAAACTCAGTAAACTTTTTCGTGAGGAAAGCGGCCGCAAACCGATCCTTGCCGCGGCGGATACGTTCCGTGCGGCTGCCATCGATCAGCTTAAAATTCACGGTGAACGGCTTGGGGTTCGGGTGATTGCCCATCAGCACGGAGGAGATCCCGCGGCGGTGGTGTATGACGCGGTGGAGGCGGCCTGCTCGGGGGCCGGGGATCTCATCATTGCCGATACTGCAGGGCGTATGCATACCAAATCCGCTCTGGTGGAAGAGCTGCGAAAAATAGACCGGGTTGTGGAATCACGGGCCGCGGGGGCGCGGTATATCAAGTACCTTGTTCTGGATGCAACGACCGGGCGGAACGCCCTTTCCCAGGCAGAAATTTTTCACGAGGCAGTTTCCCTGGACGGGGTAATCCTTACCAAATACGATTCCAGTGCGCGCGGCGGGGCGGCCTTTTCACTGGCGCAGACCCTGCATCTTCCCGTCGTATACCTCTGCAGCGGTGAACAATACGACGACATACAAATTTTTGATCGGCGCCGGTATGCAAAAGAGTTTGTGGGCCTTGCGTAAAATATCGGCGCGGAAGTCCGCAGGCGTTTTTGCCCTTGTACTGCTGTGTGCCGCCGCCGTTACCGGTACGCAGGAAAGCCCCGGCGGGATACTCATGCCTGATATGACAGGCGATACGATGTCAGATATGTTAGGCGATATAGATCCCGATGAGCCGTCGGCTCCGCCCCTTCCCCCGCCGCGGTGGTTCCGTTCCAACGCCGGGGGGATGACCATTGCGGAAGTCCCTTCGCGGCTTGCCGCCCTGCGCAATGAATACGCCCTGGTTATCGATTACCGTCTGCCGGAGGATCTGCCGGAAAATTTAACTCCCTATTACGAAGCGGACTACCGCATTGAAATCCGTATCCTTTTTGAAGGGGGGGCGGAGTCCCGGCGGCAATGGATTTTTCAGGATGCCGATGGAACAATCAGACTGGCTGCGGTTTTTATTCCTGTGAGCATTGACGACGATGTTGTTGACGGCGAAGTTATTGAAAGCGAAGCTGTTGATACAGAAACGGTTAATTCCGAAACTGCCGCCGGTGAATCTGCCGCCCCGGAACGCCGCTATCCAACGGGCTTTATCGGGATCTATGGCAGCGACGGCCTTATAACCGCCGAGCATCAGTTTTTTGCGGACGGGGAAGAAACCATTACCGATTATTCGTACCGGAACCAGTTCCTCCTCCGGTCGGAGGGGCGGCGCCGGATAACAAATGAAGACGGCGAAACAGTGACGGCAAAAACGTTTGCCGATTCCTACCGGTATAACCGGGCCGGAGGACTGCGGACGGTGGAGCGGTTCTTCTACAGTGAAAGCGGCGCTTCCGCTCCGCCGGTACGAATTGCATTTCCCCATTTGATTTTGGATGCCGCGCAGGATACAAATTTTGTCAGCCCCGGCCTGGCCTACGGAACCGAGTTTCTGGATGACATTTTCATGGGCGAAGGGTATACAGCAGTATACACCATTGATGACCGGGGAAGGATATTGACCGAAACCAGGCAGGATGATGAAGGAGAAGTTATCGGGGAACTGCGGAATACCTGGGCCGGGGAGCGGCTGTCACAGGTTTCATGGAAAGAAGGGGAAGATGAAAAGATCACCGAGTACGAATATGATGACAAGGGAGACCGGATTCTGGAACGGAATTTTCATAATGGGGAACTTGAACGGGTTGTCCGTATCCAGGGCAAAGGGGAAGTGGAGGAATTGTATATGAACGGGAACGTCATACTCCGGGCGCTCTGGGATGACGGCAGGAAAATTTCGGAAGAACGGGTACGGAAGTGAAAGAAAACAGGTTTGGATGGATAGGATTTGTTGCGGGCCGTTATGTACGGCGGGGCCGGAAAAATTCCCCTTCTCCGTTTCTGGCAATCCTCGGAATCGCCACCGGGGTACTTGCCCTCATTGTGATCCTCGCCGTGATGAACGGCTTTCAGCTTGGGTTTATCGAAAGCATTCTGGAAATCTCCTCGTATCATCTGCGGCTTGAAAATTTTCCCCCGGAAAAAACGGCGGAATTGCAGGAAAAAATCACTGCGGTAAGCGAGGTAAACGCGGCAGTGCCTTTCAGGGAATTTCAGGGTCTTATCCGGGGCAGCCGGGGAAGGCAGCAGGCAGTACTGGTCAGGGGCCTTCCTTCTGATGCACTGGAAACCGACGCCGCGATGAATGCAAAAATGGAATTTGAATCCGGCTCTTTTGATATTGCGGAAAATCATTCAATCATTTTGGGGTCCGAACTGGCACGGCGGCTTTCTGTCCGTCCCGGAGACGAGGTTACCCTTTTTTCAATATCGGGCCTGCTTTCGGGCGCCGCAGATGCGGAAGATGACGGGGAAACCCAGGCGGGGGTTTTTGTCTTTACGGTCACAGGGATTTTTTCAACGGGATTTTATGAGTACGACCTGGGCTGGGGTTTTATCAACATTGAAGAAGCCGCTTCTTTTGCCGGCGCGCCGCCCGCATTGGGAATAAAATTGAAAAACCGCTGGCAGGACAAGCACACCGAAGGATTGATCAGATCTGCATTGCAGGATGAAAAAGAAATAAGCGAATTTAAACTTTCAAGCTGGCGGGATTATAACCGCGCTTTTTTTGGAGCCCTGCGGACCGAAAAACTTTTTATGTTTCTCCTTGTGGGACTGATCTTTATCGTGGTGGGGCTCAATATTTTCCAGGCCCAGCGGCGGTCCGTTCTGGAGCGCCGTGAGGAGATTGGCCTGTTGCGGGCAGTCGGCGGCGGGGATACGGCAGTGCGCCTGATCTTCGTTTGGGATGGGGTTATCATTGGCCTTATCGGAGCGGGATCGGGGCTGGGTCTGGGGCTTCTTATCGCTTCAAATATTTCTGTATTTTTCACGATCCTTGAGGGGATCGTAAATTTTTTTATCGGCATACTGAATTTTATCATGGGGCTTTTTGGATCGGGCAGCGCCGAAGAATTTGCAATATTTTCTCCGGCGGTTTTTTATATCAAGGGAATTCCTTCCCGGATCATTCCCCATGAAGTGCTGTTGATTTTTATGTTCGGCTTTTTGTCGGCGCTGCTGGCGGCATGGTTTGCCTCGGGCAGGATGTCACGGACAAGGCCTGCGGAGGTTTTGCGGTATGAGTGAGACGGAAGATGCAGTAATACTGCAGGCGGAAAACATCGTCAAGGATTATATTTCGGGCGATGAGACCCTTCATATTCTTAAAGGGGTAAGCCTTACGATACACCGCGGAGACGCCGTAGCGGTATCGGGGCAGAGCGGCAGCGGGAAAAGTACGCTCCTCAATATTCTTGGCGGGCTTGACCGTACCGATTCGGGGTCCGTTGTCGTGGGCGGCACGGAGATAACCGGCCTTCCCGAACGCCTCCTTTCAGAATACCGGAGCCGCCGGGTCGGTTTTATTTTTCAGTTTCACTATCTTTTAAAAGATTTTACCGCCCTTGAAAATGTTATGCTTCCCGCCTATATTGCCGGAATGAAAAAAAAGGACGCGCTCGAAAAGGCCCGCGCCCTGCTTTCCGATGTCAACCTTGACGACAGGATTTCCCATTTTCCGTCCCAGCTTTCAGGCGGCGAGCGTCAGCGGGTTGCCGTTGCCCGTTCAATGGTGAACGACCCCGACGTGATCCTTGCCGATGAACCGACGGGGAACCTTGATAGCGATAACAGCGCCCTTGTTGCGGAGCTGCTCTATGCGGAGGCCATGAAACGGGGCAAGACCCTTATCGTGGTTACCCATGATGAAAAAGTCGCTTCCCGTGCAGCAATACGGTATACCCTGGAAAAGGGAGTGCTTGCCGGATGAAAAGTTTCAAAATAAAAAACCACAGTGGGTTTTTTAAAATGAAAAATGCCAGTGCATTTTTCAAAATAAAAAATCATTCAGGATTTTTTATCGCGGTCCGCTACCTTTGGGGCAGGGCCCGTGAGGGAGGCCGGTATCTCCGGGGCGCCGCAGCGGGAATTGCCGTAAGCCTTATCCCGATTATTGTGACCCTGATTGTTGCCGACGGAATGATTCGCGGCATTACCGACCGGTATCTGGAACTGGGCACGGGCCATCTCCAGGTCTACAATTTTGTCAATGCGGATGATTTTGATTTGGCAGCCGAAAAGGCAGGCCGTATACCGGGCTTTCAGGGAGCATGGTCCGAAAAAAGAGGCATCGGGGTGCTGGTCGGAAAGGGCGGAAAAACCGGCGCATCGATTCGGGCAATCGATCCTTCGTTTTGGGATGATGAAGGAAGCAAAAAATACCTTGTGACCCTCTCCGGTTCATCAACCATCAGCTCCGATCGCGATGTACTTTTGGGTGAAGCGCTGGCATCCTCCATCGGCGCCGCGGTTGGGGATACCATCAGGATAATGACGGTCCGCGTTACCGGCGATGGCAGAAACATTCCCCGTATGACCCCCTTTACCGTTCGGGGTATCGTATCATCAGGCTACCATGAGCTTGATTCTCTGTGGTGCATCACTACCTGGGAAGGGGGTTCCCGGCTCCTTGCCGGAGAAGTTTCTTCCGCAAGCCTTCTGGTAAAAATTGCCGATCCGTACCGCAATGCGGAGGCCGTATCGCGGTCCCTGTTTTACGATCTTGGTCCCGGTTACGGCGTGTATTCCTGGCGGGAGCTTATGCAGTCCCAGTACAGCTCCTATGAATCAACCCGCCAGCTTCTGCTTTTTATCATGGCCCTGGTGGTGCTTGTCGCAGCGGTGAACGTGTCCTCGGCAACGTCAATGCTGGTCATAGAGCGTCAGCGGGATATCGCCGTGCTGAAAGCCGCAGGAACCAGTGTCAGGGGGATAAGCGGAATATTCTTAAGGGCGAGTTTTCTGACCGGCCTTGCAGGGGCTGCCGCCGGCATTGCACTGGGGCTTCTTATCGGCAATTTTATCAATCAGATTATCGGCGGCCTTGAACATCTTTTGACATTTTTCTCAAACCTTTTCCACGGCGGCGATATAAAGATACTGGACTCAGGCTTTTACCTTGAAAGTATCCCCGTCATCATTGACTGGTTTGCCGTTTTTCTTATCGGCCTTTTTACGATAGTAAGCTCCGTCATCGCCTCCTGGATTCCTTCCCGGCGGGCAGGAAAACTCAAGCCCCTGGACCTTCTGCGGAAATATTAACCTGTTCAGCGCCCGTCTTAAAAAAACAAAAATCGCCTTACAGGGCTTGTTATTTCTTTTAAAATGTATAAATATACAATTGATATGAAAAATATGCCGTTATTTGGCGGAATATTTGCATATTTATGCAGTTTGTTTGGCGCCCGGCGCCCGGAGGTGAACGAAGATGAAATTACTGATAGTCGATGATTCAAACATCATGCGGCGGGCTATTGAAAAATATCTTGCCGAAAAGCAGTTTACGCTTGTAGGGACCGCCGCGGACGGGGAAACGGCGCTGCAGCTTTTTGCAAAACATCTTCCCGACCTTGTTACGCTGGATATTACCATGCCCAAAATGGACGGCCTTACCTGCCTTGACAGGATGCTGCAGATTAAACCGGATACAAAAATTCTTGTCATATCGGCGCTGAAGGACGCTTCCACCGGATTGCAGGCGCTCAAAAAGGGCGCCAAAGGGTTTCTTCCCAAGCCCTTTACTGCCGTGCAGCTCCAAAAAGAGATTGATGAAATTATGGGGGTACAGGAAGCATGACCGAAGCTGATATTAAAACAATGATCAAAGTAGTCACGGATTATTTTTCCAGTATTTCCGATACGCCTGCAAAAATGGGGCTCCCCTATGTCAAGCGGGGAAACGACAAGACCCTGGACTATACCGGTATCATCGGCATCTCCGGTTCCCGCAGGGGAGGGGTATACCTTACCGCGGAGCGGGAACTCCTTAGGGAATTTGGCGAGTGTATTTTGGGCGAATCAGACCTGGATGAAGATTCGCTCATCGATCTTGTAGGGGAAATGACCAACACCATAGCGGGAAACATGCGGGAGACCTTCGGATCCTCTTTTCTTATCTCCGTTCCCATCGTTATGAAGGGAAGTGTGGAAAATATCAGTATGCAGCTTAAACCGCCGGTTTTTATCGTTCCCATCGAATGGAATGGTCATGTATCCCACCTGGCGGTGGGGCTCGAATAGGGAGTAGCGTATGGAAAAGTCACCGGCCGATCTGGTCTGGATTATCATGGGAAGCGCCCTCGTATTCAGTATGCAGGCAGGTTTTGCCATGCTGGAATCGGGGCTTACCCGGTCAAAGAACAGTATCAATGTGGCAATAAAAAATTTAACCGACTTTGGGGTTTCCACGCTCTGCTTCTGGATAATTGGCTTCGGCATTATGTTCGGCTCATCGGTCGCAGGTATTTTCGGCAGGGGGTTTTTATTTTTCAATCCCGGTTCAATGTGGCCTGCGGCGTTTCTGCTTTTTCAGGCAATGTTTTGCAGCACCTCCGTCACTATCATTTCCGGAGCGGTCGCGGAACGGATGCGGTTCAGTTCCTACATAGTATCCACAACTTTTTTATCGGTCCTTGTTTATCCGGTGACCGGCCACTGGATATGGGGCGGCGGTCTTGAAGGCAGCGCGTCAGGCTGGCTCGGCAAGATGGGTTTTGTTGATTTTGCCGGATCTACTGCGGTGCACAGCATCGGCGGCTGGATAGCGCTTGTTTTGCTTTTAATCATCGGCCCGCGGACCGGACGTTTTAATGATAACGGAACCGTCAATACCATTAACGGCGCTTCTGTTCCCCAGGCGGTCCTCGGCGTGTTTCTGCTGTGGTTCGGCTGGATAGGTTTTAACGGAGCAAGTACCCTGGCCGCCAGCGCCGATGTTCCCTTGATTATTTTTAGGACTATGCTCGGGGGAAGCGCCGGGATGATTGTTTCGATGGCCGCAGGCTGGCCGCTCTTTAAGAAACCTGATGTCAGCCTGATGCTGAACGGATCCCTTGCAGGACTCGTGGCGGTCACCGCCAACTGCCATGTGATCAACGAAACCCAGGCGGTAATCATCGGCGGTATAGGGGGCCTTGTCACCATCGGAGTCAGCCGTCTATTGCAAAAATTAAAGATCGATGATGCGGTGGACGCCATTCCGGTGCATCTTGGCGCCGGTATTTGGGGGACGCTTGCAGTGGGGATCTTTGGTAACCCGGAACTTTTGGGAACGGGTCTTACCCGGCTTGAGCAGATTGGGGTTCAATGCGCCGGCATCCTCGCCTGCGGCGCTTTCTGCATGATCATCGGTTTTCCCGCCATGCTTCTTCTTAACAGGATCCTGCCCCTCAGGATAAACCTTAAGCAGGAAGCGGACGGACTTAACAAGTCCGAGCATGGGGTTACCACGGAGATCAATGATCTTTTTACCATTCTGGACAGTCAGGCGAAAACCGGCGACATTACCTTGCGGGCGCCGGTGGAACCGTTTACCGAGGCGGGTCAGATAGCTTCCATGTACAATAATGTTCTGGATACCCTCCAGGCGGGAACCGTCGAAAAGGGCGAGTATATCAATATTCTTGAAAACGTAAGCGACGGTCTTTTCCTGCTTGATAAAACACGCAAGATAGGGCCGTACTATTCGGCGTCTCTGGAAACTATTTTTCATCGAACTGATCTTGAGGGATTGGATATCATGGATGTCTTTACCGCTTTCCTTGATGAAAAGGCCAGAGCGAACGCCGGTGAATATTTTGATGTCGCTTTTGATCCCGCCATAGCCTGGCGTAATGTAGAACGGCTCAATCCCCTTAGTGAAGCGGACGCCTACTTTGACGATCAGGCAGGCGGGTTCAACAACCGCCGTCTGGAATTTTCCTTTGCCCGAATTTACCGGGGAAAAAACGTTGAACGGCTTTTTGTGGTGGTCCGGGACACTACCGACAAGAAAGAACTGGCAGATGAGATCGAAAAAACCCGTAATGAAAGCCGGGCGGAAATGGAAATGCTGCAGCGCATTCTCCATGTGGATCCCCAGGTGCTTACTGATTTTCTTGAAAGCGCCCGGGATGATGCGGAAGCTATCAACAATGAACTCCGCTCCGGCGCATCAGGCGGAGCTTCTCCCGGCGGTGAAAATTTCAACTCCCGGCTGGATGTGATCTTCCGTCATTCCCATGCCATAAAGGGGGACGCCCAGTTGATTTCCCTGGATTTCCTCGCCGAAAAAGCTGAGGCGCTGGAACAGCAGATTCAAAATATCCGGAGCCGGAAAGAAATAAGCCCCGAGGATTTTCTTCCGCTCACCATAGCCTGTTCGGGGCTTATGGAAAACATAGAAAAACTTGACGGGATCATCAATAAGTGGCTGAAACTTTCCGAAACGGTACGGGGAGGCCTGGCGGCAAAAAACGACGGGCTCAAAGAGTCACTTGAGGGAATGGCCCAAAAACTGGCGGAAAAATATGAAAAAGAAGTGCAGATGGAATTTTCAGGTTTTGAAAATCTGAAATTAAACAGCGTTATGCGGAAAGGCCTCCGGGACATTCTGGTGCAGCTGGTCCGAAACTCAGTTTACCACGGTATAGAAACTCCCGATATCAGGCGGGAAGCAGGTAAAAACACCAAAGGCAGTATCAGCATACAGGCCCGTTCCGATGAAAGCAATTTTTATGTTGTATACCGGGATGACGGCGGGGGGCTTAATGGGGAGCGGATAAAAAACAAAGCCGTCGCGGCGTCGCTTGTTTCAGCGGAAAAGGCAAAGACCCTGTCCGAACAGGAAAAGATATTATTTATCTTTCACCCCGGATTTTCCACCGCCGAAAATCCCGATGATGTGGCGGGAAAGGGAGTAGGACTTGCCGTTGTAAAGGAAAAAATCAGAACG
>JAISJS010000376.1 GCA_031261385.1 Treponema sp. | reverse complement strand
AGGCAGTAAAGGCAGGGGCACAGGGGGCCGAACCCATCGAAGCAAAGGGCTGGGCCATGGTCCAAAACGGTCTGCGTGATTACCTTGCCAGGTCAGCCGCCGCCGCCAGGGGAGACGCCGATGCGGTCACCGCCCTTTTTGAAGCCCTGGCGATAACGGGATTTTCCATGCAGTACCTTAAAACATCCCGGTCCGTTTCCGGCGCCGAACACCTCTTTAGCCATGTCTGGGAAATGGCCGACCTTTCGGTCAACGGCGTTCCGGTGACCCACGGTCACAAGGTCGGCATCGGAACTCTTGCCGCCGCCGCCTTTACGGAAATTTTCTTTGCCGATCCAGCAGGACCTCCCTCCCCCGCTCCCGGTTTTACCCCGGCAGGTCCTCAAGACCGTGAAGCGGAAGTAATGGCGGCCTTTGCCGGAAGCCGCGCACAGTCTGCGGTAGTAAAAACAAGCCTTGAAAAACTGCCTGATGTAAACACGGCAAAAAAAATCACTGAAGTTTTTCAGGATTCCTGGAAAGAAATCCGCAGCCGCGTTCTGGATCAGCTTGTTCCGTACGGGGAACTAAAAGCCATGCTGCTTGATGCAGGCTGCCCCGTCACTCCCAAGGAAATAAATTTAACACGAAGTGAAGTTATTGCAACATCACGCCGCGCCCAGATGATACGGAACAAATACACTGTTCTCGACCTCGCCTGGGACACAGGGACTTTTGCAAACGTTCTTGTAAAAATGGAAGAATCGGAAACCTATTTAAAATAAGAAAACAAATTTCTTTCCTACACCAGCGTTCGCGCTATACGCACAATGTCGGCGAAGACTCCGCCGGCGGTGACTTGTGCTCCGGCGCCCGGGCCCTTAATCACCATGGGCAGGGTTGAATAGCGGTCGGTAGTTATCACGACGATATTATCAGAATCAACCAGGGTGCAGAATGGGCTGTCTTTTGATTCTTCACGGAGAGAGAGTTTTGCCGATCCCTCTTCGATGATCGCGATATATCGCAGGGTTTTATTTTTGGCGGCGGCGGCGGCGCGGCGTTTTTCAAAATCGCCGTCACTTTTTTCAAGCTCGGCGAAAAAGGCGTCTACTCCGTCGGCTTTGAAACAGGCCGGAGGTAAAATCGGATCGATGGCGACATTGGCAAATTCAAGAGACATGCCGCATTCACGGGCCAGGATAAGGGCTTTCCGCGCGGCGTCCATGGCGTTTAGATCGTCACGGGGATCAGGCTCGGTATAGCCTTTTGCCTTTGCTTCCCGCACAAGGCTTGAAAAAGTTTTCCCCTCGCGGTAGTTGTTAAAGATAAAGCTCAAGGTCCCCGAAAGAACTGCCTCTATGCGGCGGACACGGTCCCCGGAAAGAAACAGATCCCGCAGGGTGGAGATTACGGGGAGCCCCGCGCAGACGGTGGTCTCGTAAAGATACGGAATACCCCGCTCACGGGAATACCCGGTAAGCTTACGGTAATATTCAAGAGAACCGGCATTGGCCCGCTTGTTTGGGGTGATGATCGGAATGGCGGACTGTATGATATCACCGTAAGAAGCCGACACATCATCGCTGGCGGTACAGTCGCAGAAGGCCATGTTGGGCAAATTGAAGGATTTCATATTTTCGATAAAGAGGGGGAAATTTAAAGCTTCTGTTCCATCACCTGATCCGTTGAGCAGCGCTTTAACTTTTTTTGGCTCCAGCCCTTCCCTGCGGAAGATCATGTTTCGGGAATTGGCCGCCCCGACAAGGTTGATGCGGATCTTGTGCTTGTCGGCGAGGATTTCACGGTGCGCCGCTATCTGATCGAGCAGGGTTCCCCCGATAAGGCCTGTGCCCAAAAGAAAAAGATTTACCGAGCGGACGCCGGAAAGGAAAAAAGCTTCGTGAATGGCGTTCAGCGCCTTCCCCTGATCCGCTTTGGAAATAACTGCCGATATGTTGAGTTCCGAAGATCCCTGGGCGATTGCTACCACATTGATCCCGTTCCGCCCGAGCGCATGAAACACTTTCCCCGAAATACCGGAGGTGCTTTTCATGCGGGAACCGACAACTGCAATAATCGAAAGATCTTTTTCGCTGACCGGATCTTCAATGGCCCCTGCGGCGATCTCTTTTTCAAATTCTTCTTTGATAGCCGCTTCCGCCCGGCGTGCATCCTCCGGAAGAACGGCAAAGCAGATAGAGTACTCGCTGGAACTTTGACTGATAAGGATGATGTTGATCCCCCGGCGGGCAAGAGCGCCGAAAAGCCGTGATGAAAAACCGGCGACGCCTACCATGCCCGAACCCTGCACACGCACCAGCGCCACATTGTTCATCGAACTTATCCCCCGTATGGGATAGCTTCCCTCTGCGGCGTCATCCCGTATCCGGGTCCCTTCACATTGGGGATTAAAAGTATTTCGTATACTGATGGGAATGCCTTTTTCAAGAGCGGGCTTGATCGTCGGGGGAAAAATCACCTTGGCGCCGAAATGGGAAATCTCCATTGCCTCAATATACGATATCTCATCAATTCTGAAGGCGCTTTTTACCATTTTTGGATCGGCGGTGAGAATGCCGTCGACATCGGTCCATATCTCCACCTCCCGGGCGTTAAGGGCCGCGCCGAAGATAGCGGCGGTCAAATCCGATCCGCCCCGCCCCAGCGTGGTGGTATCCCCCCCCTCGGGAAATTGTCCCTCCTGTCCCGATGTCGAACCGATAAATCCCGTTGCCACATACAGGGGAAGTTTTTTTTTCTTTGGGGGATTAAAAAAGGAATGAATATTTGAAAAGGTTTCTTCGGGTAAAAAATCAGCCTTTCCAAAATTACTGTTGGTTTTTATCAAAAGGCGGGTGTCCAGATATTCGGCGTTAATCCCCCCGGCAGTAAAAACATGCGCCAAAAGAGCGGCGGAAAGCCGTTCCCCAAAGCTCATCACAAGGTCACATGTCCGGGGGGACAGTTCCTTGAGTATGGCAATGCCGTCAAGAATACGCTCCAGTTCGGTGAGGGCGCCATCGACATCCGCCGCGGCTTTTTTGCGGGCATCGCCTTTGAGAAAAACAGCAAGTGTATCCAGGTGCCGTTTCCGTACGGCAATAAAAGTTTCTTTATACGACAAGTCTCCCGCAGAAGCCCGGCTGCTGATATCAAGCAGTGTATCGGTAACCCCGGAAAAAGCAGAAACCACCACCACCGCGGTCTTTCCCGCATGGCGCCGATCTTTTAAAATTTCAATAATTTTTTCTATTGCCTCAGGGCTCCCGACGGAGGTGCCGCCAAATTTAAGAACAAGCATACCTTTCCCCTTTCCCTTTCCTTTTTTCCGCAGCCATCGAAATCGGCTCATCCTACTATATTTTTCAGTCTTTTTATAGTAGTGTGTTTGTATGGTCGAAAGGGAAAACTCCGCACAACGCCATTATTTTGATTGGGCCGCCGCTGCCGTTCCCGATGTCATCCCCGCGGACCCGCCCGCCGGCGCTGTTTTTTTTGGAAACCCGTCCTCCCCATACCTTGAGGGACGGCAGGCGAAACAGGCGCTGGAAGACGCCCGGGAGCGTTGTGCGGCAGTCCTGGGCGTTCCCCCTGAAACGATCTATTTTACTTC
>JAISJS010000354.1 GCA_031261385.1 Treponema sp. | reverse complement strand
AACCGGCGGTCACTTTCCGCGCAGGGCGGAGCTCCGGACGCCGCAGGGGAAAACCAAAAAAAACAAATAATCCATGCCAAAAAAAAGGGAACCGCTTTTCCCCTCATTATAAATATCGCCGCCCTTGTTATTCTTGCGGGAGGATTTTTTCTGCTTGCATCGTTTCATGGCAAAGATCAGGCTGAGTTCCGGAAGGGAACCGTTGTTTACAACAGCGCCGAACGGGCGTTGATTCAGGAGATACGGAGGGAAACCGCCTCCCGCATCGGCGAAAAAGAAAATGAAATTTCCCTTATGACTTCAAAATTATCCGGTATTGACGCCGAGCTAAAAGAACTCCATTCAAACAATCAGGAATTGACCGCGGAACAGCTTGCGGCGGAAGCAGAATTACAGCGGCTTGGAAATGAATACCGCAGGGATCTTGGCGCCCTTCAGGATGAACGCTCCCGTATACTCGAAGCGGCCCGTGCACGGGAAGCGGGCCTTCACGCCCAGCTTGAAGCGCGTACCCGTGAACTCTCCGCCGTTTCCGAACAGACCGCGCAGAGTCAGGCGGCCCTTGGTTCCGCACAGAGCGAACTTGAACGGCTCACCGGCGATCAGGAAAAATCTGCGGTAATCGAAAGCCAGCTGGGCGGATTCTTTGCCGCAGCCGGCGGGCAAATCCGCGGGGAACAGCTTGCCGAAGCGGCGCTTACCCTTGCATCTGCGCGGGAATTCCTCAATACCCCCGCCTTCAACTCCAACCGTTCAATACAGTCCCGAAAAGCTGTCTACACCGCCGCGATTACAAGCCTTGAGGGGATGATTGATGAAGCCCGCAAGAACCAAGCCGCCCTCACCGGAACTCCTGCGATTGAGACTACTTTAAATAATGAAGAAACAGAAAAAGCCCTTGCGGAATTACGCGCCGAAAATGAAAAACTTGCGGCGGAGCGGGACCACGCTGTCGCAGCCGTTTCCAGTGGTTCTGATTTGGGAAAACAGCTTTCCGACCTGGAGGAGGCTAATGCAAATCAGCAGCGCGCCGCCAATGAAAAAGATATGCGGATAGCGGAATTGCAAACACAGCTTACCCAGGTAGAAACAGAAAAAGATGAAACTATCGCCGAGCTAAAAACACAGAATGAAAGCCTTGATACCCAGCTTACTTCGTTACGGCAGGCGATCCAGGCCCTCACGCAGTAGCGCCACTATTTTGATAAATACGGAAAATATAAGAATTTTAACCGCAAACTCCCCCGCGAAAGCGGGTTCTTAAGAAGGCGAATAAGGTAAGAATGAAGAAAAGTGATAACTCCCAGTCCCTTTCTCCCTCCTCCCTCCTTCTGCGCCTTTTTCGCCTTCGCGGTTTTCTCCTCTTCCTTCCTCTACTTATTCTATTTTGCGGTTTTTATTCCTATTTCACCTCAACCCTGTCCGCTTCTTTGGTACTGAGCCGTACGCCGCCGGCTTTAAGGCCGCGCACATTAAAATCCTGCGCCTTGAAATTTTCCTGCAGAACCTTGAGGCGGGGTTTTGGCGTATAACGCACGGTGAACGTAAATTTGGGCCTTGTATCCACATGGAGCACCACCGCGCCGTCGGGGACAAGAAAATAATCCTTGTTCATAATCCAGCCCTGGATAACACAGCGCTTTATAAAGGGATGCGAGGTCTCTTTTTCCTTATAGATGATGGTGAACACCGTTTCGGAAAGCGCTTCCTTGTTTGCCACTCCTATCCACCAGGCGTCGGGGCCGACAAAGACCTTATCGGAAAGATCCGAAACAGAATACATACCGTTTTTGCGCAGCGTAAGTATGCGATCAAAGGGGGAGACCTCGGCCACCACGGCGCCCGTTACGGCGGTCCCGAGGTATCCGGATTTTTTATCGTATTTAAGTTCAATCTCCTGCCCGGCTACTTCCTTGATATTTATTTTTTCAAAGGCGCCAACTTTGGTTTTCCGCGCGCCGGGCGCCATACCGCCGACAGAAAGTTCGGTATTGGCCTTTATCTTGCCGATGATGCCGTTAAGAAAGGCGATTGAATAGGCGGTGATGTTTTTTAAATGACTGTTGATTTCTTTTATACGGGCCTGTATCGCCTGCATTTCTTCGCGGGCCTTGTTGATGTCATACAGCGAAATACGCCTGATCGGAATGCGGAGCAGATGTTCAACATCCTCGTGGCTTACCCCGCGTGACCCTATCTCTTTAAGAAAGGGCCTGAAGCCCGCAATGACCGCATCCTCAACGCCCCGGGCAGTTTTCATCTTTTCAATTTTTTGATAGATCCGTTCTTCGACAAAGATACGCTCAAGGGTCCGTATATGAAATTTATCCTGCAACTCCTTCTTTTCAAGTTCCAGTTCTTTGGTAAGAATTTTTACCAGCAGTTTGGCGTGATATTTAATAATTTCCGTCGTGGTCATTACCACAGGATAATTATCCTTGATGACAAGAAGGTTCACCGAAATTGACTGCTCACATTCGGTAAAGGCAAACAGGGCGTCTATGGTTTCCTGGGCATACACGCCGCGGGCAAGTTTCACCTCGATCTCAACCTTGTCGGTGGTAAAGTCGTTGATCGACTGGATTTTAATTTTCCCTGCTTTGGCGGCGGTTTCCACACTGTTGATAAGGCTTTCCGTCGTGGAGCCGAAGGGCAGTTCACGAATTAATATACGCTTGGGGTCCGAGGTATCAAGTTTTGCCCGGACCAGAACCTTTCCGTTTCCGTCCTGGTAATCCGATACGTCCACAAGGCCGCCGGTGGGAAAGTCGGGGAAAAGCTCAAATTTCTTTCCGGAAAGACAGGCCTTTTCCGCCTCCAGCACTTCGATGGCGTTATGGGGAAGAATTTTGGTGGACATGCCGACGGCTATTCCCTCTGCCCCCATGATGAGAACCACGGGGATCTTTGCGGGAAACAAAACCGGCTCCCTGTTTCTGCCGTCGTAAGAATCGATCGTTTCGGTCAGTTTGGGGTTGTAGAAAATATCTTTGGAAAGCGGGGTACAGCGGCATTCGATGTACCGGGGGGCGGAGGCCTCATCCCCGGTGTAGACATTCCCGAAATTCCCCTGCCGGTCGATAAAAAGGTCCTTGTTTGCCAGTACCACAAGGGCCGATCCGATTGAAGCGTCCCCGTGGGGGTGATACTTCATGCAGGCCCCGACAACATTGGCGACTTTATGGTACTTCCCGTCATCCATCTCAAAAAGGGTGTGGAGGATACGCCGCTGTACCGGTTTTAACCCGTCCTCAAGGTCGGGACTTGCCCGGTCCTTGATTACATAGGATGCGTATTCAAGAAAGTTGGTGTCGAACAGGTTCTTTATGTATGCCATAGCGTTAAATTTATCGCAAAAAAGCGGTGAATTGCAATATACAGAAGCGGGTTTATCGAAAATTGTTGCGTTAAAACCATTTCGGTGTTACAATTCCTCTTGAGTTTTGGTCGACGGACTTTAAACGCAAAAGGAGCTGTATGTCATCACAGGAGTCTCAGGCGCGTG
>JAISJS010000342.1 GCA_031261385.1 Treponema sp. | reverse complement strand
ATCAGAAGAAATTTTACCGCAAAGTCGAATAAGTTAAAGAAGTAATAAGAAAATCCCCTTCCTTTTTCGACTTCTTCGACTTCGCGGTTTTGTATTCTCTTTTGAATTTGGAATTGCTGCCTCTCCTATTAGTAAAAAAATAATACAAAATGTATAATTTTCTATACGATTTAAATTGATTGGGTTTAGAAGGCTTAAACGGTTTCAATCGTAATTCTTTATGATATATAGAATTAGGGGGAAAAACAGCGCAGGTTTCATTTGAAATTTAAACTTGGCATGGTTCTTGCAAGTAAATTGGTATGGATAATACTATTAAAAAAAGTAAAGCTGTTAACCGCTCTGGTTTATCCACCGGAGCGGTTTCTTTGCGCGAGCTTAAAACTGAAATTATCAGAAAAGCGATACATTTTCTTGTCGCACTGTGTCCCCTTATGGCCTCGGTAAACCGACCGGTGACGATGTTTCTCCTTATAACCGGCACATTGGCATATACTTATATGGAACATCTCAGGCTTTCCGGGGTCAAGGTGCCCTTTATCTCCTCTATAACTGCTATGGCGTCCCGGTCCCGGGATTTGGGCCATTTTGTCATGGGGCCGGTAACCCTTGGGCTGGGCAGCCTTCTGGCCCTGCTTCTGTACCCGTCCCCGGCGGCGGCTATTGCTATTTATGCCCTGGCTTTTGGCGATGGCTGTGCGAGCCTTGTGGGGAAAATTTTCGGCAGAATCCGCCCGGCCTTTATGCTGGGCAAGAGCATTGAGGGGTCCCTGGCCTGTTTTGTCGTGGTGCTTATCGCCGCCTGGCGGGTTTCGGGGAGTGTGAGTGTTTCCCTGATTGCCGCCTTTACCGCTACTGTTGTAGAAGCCCTTCCCCTGGAAGATTACGATAACCTCGCCCTGCCGGTAAGCGTCGGCCTTGCTGTGCAGCTTACTTCACTGCTCTAAATTAATTCTCCGCCTGTCTGTTTATAGCCACAGGTACACTTTGTGTAATTGAGTGCAGATCAGCCATGTACCGGCCCCAAGGAGCAGTACTCCCGGAAGGGGGCTTATCCAGGTATCGCCGCTTAAAAGGATGTTCCTGCCAACAAGCACCAAAAAAGTGCCTATACTGACGGCGATGTACTCCCTGGCCCCCCGTGACCATGACGAAATAAGAAAGCTTGTTATCGTAGTAATAAACACTCCCGCCTCAACCATGCGGAACATCGATGTATACCCGTTGACCATGGAGAGGCTGGAATCCCAGGACAGGGTATCAATGGGAACCCCGAGTGCGATAACCAGCGTGGCTACTACAATTATCAGGATGATGTTCAACTGCCTTTGTATTTCAAGGCCGGCGGCGTACACGCTGGCGGCAAACAGGGAAAAAAGGCCGAAATAACGGCCGAAAAGCAGTATCCGGAAGGCCATGGTCAGGTACACCGCAGGAAAATCATAGACCGCTTTAACGGGAACGATGATACGCAGTCCCTCCAGGGCAAAGGAAATAACAAAAAGGCCGAAAAACAGGATTTCCGGGGACTGGGTTTGTTCAAAAAAGTAATAAATCAATATAATGGAAATAAAAGCGTACAAAACTGCTCCAAGCACGGATATGTATGCAGCGTAGGGCGCAGGCGCAGCAAAATTATCGATCACAGACTGAAAGATCCCCGGAGAACGCCTTGCGGCAGCATCCACAACACCGGGGATTGCCGGAACAATGATAAAGGACGCGGCGATAACGGCAATCAAAACTGCCGATGCAAGGAGTATCCCGGCTTTGAAGTAAATATTTCTTTCCGATAAGGTCATGGCACAAGCATAGCCCTCCCGGGAGTTTTCCTCAAGACTTATATTTATATTCCGATATTATACAGAGGAGAATTCCATGGCTTTAAAGAAAATATTCTGTTTGACAGCGGCTGCCCTGATTACCGGCGTCGGCATCCTTTGGGCGGGGGATACCGCATCTTTTGTGGACCTCGGCTTTTCTCCGGATGGCAGAATATATATGTTCGCCCAATATGGGGTGGAATCCAAATCCCTTAAACCCTGGGCGGATTTATTTGTGGTCGATGTACCCCGCAATAACTTTGTATCCGGGGGCCGGGTAACATATACCCACGACAGCCCGGTACCCGCCGGGCAGGACGGCTCGGGAGCGTTGTACCGGATAATAGCCCGTAACGCCGCGCTGGCGGATCAGTATCAGGTGAACTACCTGCGGCAGGGCCAGCCCCTGTACATTGCCCTGGACAATGATTCCTCGTATCCGGGTGAAACCATCGAATTCCGGGACTTTGAGTCGGGAAATTCCTACCGGGCACACCTCGTTCCCTATACCGAAGGTTCCGGGGCAAACCTCAAATCGTCGTTTTACATCGATCTGGAAAACACCTCCCACAATGGGGCGCGAAAAACTTACACGGTGGGAACTCCCCAGTTAAAGCGGCCCCTTGTCGCCTCCTATAAAATCAAAAAAGTGATGATCGCCCCCAAAGACGGCTCGATCATCTTTGTGATAGAAATGAAAAAGCAGACCGATAACGGCTACGATGTCCGCTATATGATCGAGGCTGCGCGTCTGTAACGGTGTCAGGCGCCTTTTTTATAAGTCCTGAAAACCTGGGTGACCGGGCTCCCGTCTTCATATAAGCGCCGCAGGTACAGGCCCGGTTCCGGCTGTAACCGTTGCCAGAGAATCTCCCGCTGAACTTCGATCGCCATAGTGATAACAGCCTCTCTGCCCAGGGCCTCGCGTTGTTGGGCAAAAAAGTAATCGCCCGCAGGAATTTCAATCTGGTCAAGCTGATTACCTTGCTCCCCCAAATAACCGGCAGGATCGGGATCGATATTGGTTCCGACAGCCTCATCTAACGTGAAAAAGGAAATACTCTCTGAAAAAGGTGACTGACACCTTTCTATGGGGGCAAAGAGTTTGAGGCGGGTAATGTTATATACATCCATGGGGATAATTCTAAAAAGAATTTCGATTTAAAAAAAGGGTGACTGACACCGATTTTCCAAATTCTTCTGTTGAAGATGTTCAGGTAAACCATTATATTATAAGACAGTAACAGGCGTCATAGATAGTATTGTTTTATAGAGGTAAAAAGCTATGGCTGATCAATTGGTGTTGGCATTTGACATGGGGACACAGAGCGCCCGGGCGATGCTGGTAAATCCCAAAGGCGAAATTGTACAGAAGACACAAAAGGTGTATGAAAAGCCGTATTATTCCAAACAACCCAATTGGGCGGAACAGAAGGCGGAATTTTATTGGGAGAGCCTCTGCGAGGTAAGCCGCGCCCTGAAAGAAAAAGCCGGCGCCAAATGGGCTGACATTATCGCCGTTACCTGTTCGACGATCCGCGACACCTGCCTGTGCCTTGATAAAAATTATAATCCGCTGCGCGATGTGATTGTCTGGATCGATGACCGCAAGGCGGAAAATCTGCCGCCCCTGCCGGGCGCGCTGAACGCCGTGTTAAAAGTTTCCGGATTAAAGGAACGGGTGGATCTTCAGCGCAGGGACAGCGCCTGTAACTGGATCGCAGTGAACGAAAAAGACATTTGGGAAAAGACCGCAAAATATGTGATGATATCAACCTGGCTTAATTACAAGCTCTGCGGAAACCTTGCCGATGCTGCGGCGAGTATTGTCGGCCATGTCCCCTACGATTCAAAAATCCGCGCCTGGATGAAACAGAGCGATATCAGGCGTTATGTTTTTATGGTGGACGATGATAAGCTCTTTGATATTGTTGAAACCGGCACGGTCCTTGGAACAATCACCGCGAAAACAGCGGAGGATACCGGCATCAGCGCGGGGCTCCCGCTTGTCGCAACGGGAAGCGATAAGGGGTGCGAAACACTTGGGCTCTCATGCATCTCTTCTGACAAAGCGACTTTGAGTTTCGGTACCACCGCCACGGTTCAGCTTTCAACACAAAATTATATGGAGCCAAGTCCCCATATGCCGCCCTATGCGGCAGTCGTGCCGGGATACTACAACCCTGAAATCGAAATCTACCGGGGCTATTGGCTGCTCTCCTGGTTCAAAAAAGAATTTGCCGCAAAGGAAGTGATCGACGCGGCCCGGCTTGGGGTCAGCGCCGAACATCTTCTTGATGAAAGGCTCTGCGAAATAAAACCCGGCTGCGACGGCCTTATCCTGCAGCCGTATTTTACCCCCGGCGTCGACATGCCGTATGCCAAGGGAGCGGTTATCGGCTTCTCCGACATACACACGCGCATACACCTGTACCGTGCAATCATCGAAGGGATCAACTTTGCCCTGATGGAAGGACTGCGCAGCATGGAAAAACGCGGTCACCTGAAAGTTAAAAGCATCTATGTAGCAGGCGGCGGC
>JAISJS010000321.1 GCA_031261385.1 Treponema sp. | reverse complement strand
CCCCGTGAGGGATACCCGAAACCGATCATGCAGAAGGGCGTGGTGACCTTTGAGGACCTCCATGAGGGGATGATGATCACCGGAAAGATAAAAAACGTGGTGGATTTCGGCGCCTTTGTGGACCTGGGAATAAAAGAGACCGCCCTGGTGCACATTTCCGAGCTGAGCGATCACTTTGTCAAGGACCCTATGGACGCGGTAAAGGTAGGGGATGTGCTGGAATTCAGGATCATCAGTCTGGATTTGGACCGCCGCCGCATCGGCCTTTCCCGAAAAACGCAGGCCGCCGATCAGGGCAAGGGTACTGCCGTTCAAAACCGGGGCGGCGGATCGGGCGAAACTCGTTCTGCGTCCAGCAGGCCTGCAAGCGGCGCGAAGAAACGGGCCGTGGTGGTTAAAAAGGCCGGTGACACTCGTTCTGCGGATCATGCGTCCGCGGGCCGTGCGGCCTCCGGTCACTTTGACAACAGTCGTGGCGGCGGCGGTCCTTCCCGGCCTGCCCGCGATGATGACGGGACCATGTATAATCCCTTTGCGGACGCTTTACGGAAGATGCAGGATCAAAAGGGTAAAAAATAATATACCCCTATGTACGGAATCGACCGGACCTTACAGGAAGGGCTCCTGGAATTGCGCAGGCAGGATGCCGCCATTGACGCTATTCTGGGCGGCAGGATCGATGCGGTATCGCTCCTGCTGCAAAAATATATAGAAGAAATAGAGCTGTTTAACCCCGCGTATGGGCTTGTGGGCGCGAAGGACCGGCGGGAACTGGTGATAAAGCATATCCTTGATTCCCTGAGCCCCCTGGGGATTATTGCACGGCTCCACCGGGCGGAGCTTTCCCTCCAAAGCGGCGGGGAAATTGCCGATGTGGGGTCCGGCGCGGGGTTGCCGGGGATTCCCCTGGCCATCACTTTGCCTGATGTATCCTTTACCCTTATTGAACGTATGGGGCGGCGGGCAGGGTTTCTGCGGAATACCCTGGCGGCGCTTGGTATTTCCAATGTCACGGCGGAAGAACGGGAGATGGAAAAGGCCGCGCCGGATCGGTTTGCCATTATCACCTTCCGGGCGTTCCGGCCCCTGGAGCCTGCACTGCTGGGCTCCCTGTTCAGGCTGCTTAAAAGCGGCGGGATATTGGCGGCATACAAGGGCCGCCGCAGTGCGATTGCCGAAGAAATGGAAGCGGTAGAAAGACTATCGGCCATTGATTCGCCGCCGGGATGGGAATGTTTCCCCTGTCCGGTTCCGTTTTTGGACGAGGAACGGCACTTGGTCGTTATACGGAAGTAAAAAAAACAGTTTTTTCCTCTTTTTTTATTTATTTTTTATCATACCACTGGAATAAAATTTATAAATACAGTATTATTGTTGCATCAAACATGTTAAGGAGTAGTTTTATGAAAAAGTCCGAAGTAGTTGTTCCGGGAACCAAGCTGAAAGAATGCATGGATGCGTACCAAGTCAGCGCCGCCAAATTGGCGGATGACATCAATCTGAGCCAGTCGATCATTCGTCAGATCGTCGCAAACAAGGCAAAAATCAGCCTTAATATCGCGAAACGTTTGGCGAAGTATTTTGACACCACCGTACAATTTTGGTTTAATCTGCAAACCGTCTACGAATTGTCCGAACTGGACAAGGATGCGGAATTCAACAAGATTTTGAAGAACATCCCCAAAGCCAAGAAACCCGCTCCGGGCAGCAAGAAGGCTGCGAATAAGCCTGCCAAAAAGACCGGTAAAGCGGGCAGACCTGCCGCCGGTAAAAAAACCAAAGCTCCGGCGAAGGCCAAGGCCGCAAAGGGTACAAAAGCTGTAAAATCCCCCAAAGCAAAAACGGCAAAATCCGTCGCCAGGAAGGCTCCCAAAAAAGCCACAGCCAGGAAGGCTCCCAAGAAAGCCGTAGTTAAGGCTGCCAAGGCCCCCGTCACAACAGTGCAGACCCCCGTCATTTAATAACGAAGGCCCTCAAAGGCGGTTTGTACCAGTGAAATGGGTGCAAACCGCAATGGCAGGCGTACTTTTCCTTCACTAATTCGTTGGAACATGGTGTATAAAACCCCGCTGCTCTGCGCGGGGTTTTTCATGAGCAGACGATATTTACGCCGACAAGGCCGAATTCGGGGCGTTCTCAGACAGGCAGAACCGGTCTGTTGAACCACAGGGCCATTCCGGTGACGGAAAAGGGCAGATTTAGGCCCAATTTTGGTTCGTTATTTCCTTAATATAGCAGAGACTCCGTCTGCGGCGCTTGAAATATAACTATATTGGGTATATACTGAGGAAGTTAAGGGCATAGTAGTTTTTCCTGTTAAAACAAGGAGATTAAAAATGCAAAAAAGGGTGTTTATTGTTTGGTATGCTTTGGCCTTTTCACTCATTATAACGGTCCATGCGGCGGCTGATGACAATGCCGCAAGGTTTTTGGATCGCGGTATTTCCTTTGCCAACAAGGGAGATTATGATACGGCCATAGCGGACTTCAATGACGCCATCAGGCTTAACCCCAATCTTGCCAGTGCGTATTACCAGCGTGCTTATGCGTATCACTTCAAAGAAGAGTATGACCAGGCCATAGCGGACTACAC
>JAISJS010000318.1 GCA_031261385.1 Treponema sp. | reverse complement strand
GGTACAGGATGGCGGGTTTGTCTTTCCATGTTTTTTCCTGTGCATCAAGCATTGCAATGAAATTCGGCCACGGAAAATCGGGGATGTTGGCGGTGTAATCACTAAAATCTAACATTAGTATAATATAAACGAATTTTCAAATTTTGTCGAGATAAATTATCGAAATTTTGCAACTTTTTTTTGTAAACTGTGTCAGCTGTCTTTTTTGACAAAAGCCCGCTCAAGCTGGCGCATACGGTAGGCCGAATACAGTTCCTTTCCATACTCGGTTATCTCCCAAATTTCACCGACCGACGCCTCTGCCGGATTACTGCCCGAACATTTTACCAGTTTTAGGAGGGAAAAATCGGACATTATCTTTTTTATCGTGTTGGAAGGGGTCGGATAGTCCTTGCGGACCGTTTTTTCAAGGTCCGGATTAAGAACGCTGCCAAGGAAACGGGAAATTTCCGCGGTAGTTTTTCCAAGGGAAAGTTCAGGCGCCAAAAGTTTGAAGATACGGAGGTACCGGAACTTGGTGGTGTTTTCCCAGTTATCACCGGTGGTATAATAAAAGCTCAGGGTAGCCATGTTCAGGGACAGCGCTTTGAGTGCGTGCCGTACCTGTTCCCGCAGTTTGGCGACCATTTCTCCGCTTTCAATTTTGATTTGATGCTTTAAAATTTCATTTTCACCGGAAAGCCGGGAAAGTTCATTTGCCACCGAAGGGTCAATCGCCGCATTTCCGCGAACCCAGCCCTCTTTGGGATTAAGGTTCATCTCCTGAATCAAAAGGTTCTGGGCTTTCTGCCTGAGGTCCGCGGCAGTAAGCCAGGTCACGTGAGTTCCCGATAAAAGCTTTTTCTTGAAATTCTCAAGCTTTTTGATAAGGCCGCTCTCCGTCTCTTTTTTAGACGCCTTCCACCGGGCTTTTTCATCAATTACCAGGGCGAGAACCGGGACGCCGGCCTTTACCGCATAATTGTACTCGGTCTCCAGCGGAGCAGTCTTTGCTCCCGCCGGACTGTATTTATAGGCAGTCAGGGCAATAAAATAATCACATTCTTCGATAGTTTTTTTGACCAGGAGTTCGACATTCGAGCCGGAGGCGTCAAAATATTCCGCACTGACCGGAATGTGGCCCAGCTCCATGATAATCCGGGGCAGTTCCCGGCGCTCCAGTTTCAGATCATCCGCCGTTGTACCGATAAAAATGTGATACTTTTTTGTCATGTTCCCTCCATATACTTTAAAATACACCATAAAGGGACAGGTATCAAGTGCGCGCGGCGCCTCATCGCCGGTGGACGAGCCGGGGATAATAGCCTATCATGGTCAAATGATAGGATTCCTCATAAAGAAAACCTTTTTTGATCTTTGGGACAACCTCATCAAGATCGTTCTGGTTAATTTGGGCTTTATCGCCTCCCTGGCGGCGCCGGTTTTCCTTCCCAGGCTTTGCGAGTCTATACCGGTTCTTTATTGGGCAGTCATTGCAATCGGCGCCCTCTGGTGCTTTGTGTACCTTGCCGCCGCCGCCCTTTCCCTCAAGGCGGTTTCGGATTACGGCGCTTTTTCTTTTGGCGATTTTTTGGGGAACATTAAAGCGGGAGCGCCGGCGGGGCTGCTCCTTGGGGGCCTTACGTTTATTCTGTTTTTAATGGGCGCCGTTATTATCCCCTTTTACATCAATCTGGAAACTATTCCGATGGTAAGCCTGCTTCTTGCGGCATTTGTTTTCTGGACCATGGCGGTGTGTATCATCTCCCTGCAATTTTTCTTTCCCATCCGTTCCCGGCTGGATACAAAGCTTTCCAAGGTTTTTAAAAAATGCTTTATCATCTTTTTTGATAACCCCGGATTTTGCGTTTTTTCATTTTTTCATAACCTGGTCCTTCTTGTCCTTTCTTTCTTTTTGGCGTTTCTCGCGCCCGGCCCCGCCGGTATCCTCCTGTATCTTGATGAAGCCATGCGCCTGCGGCTCCTCAAATACGATTGGCTTGAGGCAAACCCCGATAATTCAGGCGGCAGGCCGAAGCGCCGCAAGATCCCCTGGGACGCGATTCTGATTGATGACCGCGAAAGAACCGGAAGCCGCACCCTGCGGAATTTTATATTTCCGTGGAAGGATTAGACTGTCGGAACGTTCTTGACTTAATACCGATAATATGCAGAAATTTACATTACGGAGTCTAAAATGAAGGAACTTGATTTTTCACATTCATTGTCGTCGCTTATTGATTTTGATTCACTGCTGAACCGGCAGGTTACGCTGACCGGACAGATTCAGAATATTTCGGAACTTGCCTGGGGCGGGTTTATACACCTGCGCCTCCCCAATTATGTCATTCAGTGCGTCATCGACAGGGAAAAAAGTAAAATTTCGTTTGACGGTCTGCGAAATGAGTCGGCGGTTAAAATTACCGGGACGGTTGTTACATCAACAATAAAAAACCCCAACCTCTGGCCGCGGAATGTTGAAGTCCAGGTATCTGCAATTGATATACTCGCCGCATCGGAAACGCCTGAATTGCCCGTGGATATATCAAAAAAAGTTCTGAACTGCGACCTTAACACAAAATTCAATTACCGTCCCCTGACCTTGCGGCACCCCGGACAGCGGGCTGTCTTCCGCATTGCTTCGTGCATTTACAATGAGTTCGGTAATTTTTTAAACAGCATAGGCTTTACCCGCATCTGTTCCCCAAAAATTGTCAGCGGCAGCGCCGAGGGCGGCGCGAATGTTTTCAAATTGCCGTATTTTGACCGCGAGGCGTTTCTTGCCCAGTCGCCGCAGTTCTACAAGCAGATGATGGTCGGCGTTTTTGGGCGGGTGTATGAAGAAGCTCCGGTTTTCCGCGCCGAGGAGCACAACACAAGCCGCCATCTTAACGAATATATTTCGCTGGATTTTGAGATGGTCCTGGAAAACGGGTTTGAAGATATTATCCAGGTTGAAACTGCCGCGCTGAACAATATTTTTGCAAAACTAAAAGAAACCTGCCGGCCGGAAATAAATCTGCTTGGAATAGAAATCCCCGAAATTAAAAAAATTGTTACCGTAAAATTCGCCGAGGTACACGAAATTGTTTTCAAAGAAACCGGCAGGGATTTCCGTGATCAGAATGATCTTGATCCGGAAGAAGAACGGCTTATTTGTGACTATTCGCAAAAACACTGGTCAAGCGATTTTGTGTTTGTCACCCATTATCCGGCTTCCAAACGGCCCTTCTATGCGTTAAACGATCCCGGCAATCCCGAAGAGACGTGCAGCTTTGATCTGCTTTTCCGCGGCATAGAAATTACCACCGGCGGCGCCCGTATGCACATCTACGCCGATTACGTAAAAAAAATGGAAAGGCGCGGCATGAACGTTGAATCCTTTGAAAGCTTCCTCCAGATATTCCGTTATGGAATGCCCCCTCACGGCGGACTTGGCCTGGGTCTGGAACGTTTAACCGCCCAGCTCTGCGGCCTTGCAAACGTAAAGGAAGCGAGTTTGTTTCCCAGGGATATGCACCGGCTGGAGCCGTAGTATTCCTTCTGCGCCTTTGCGGTTTTTTATTATTTTGTTCCAACTCCCAGGCAGCTTGCAACGCCGCGTTCCCTGTTGAGTATGCCTCCATGTACGGGGGTGTTAATCGTTCTG
>JAISJS010000274.1 GCA_031261385.1 Treponema sp. | reverse complement strand
CTGGTTACCATTTTCTTATTAAGAGTATATCCCTGTTATTTTCCTGTCAAGAAATTGTATCCCAGGCTCTTCTCAAATTCTTCCTTAGGATCGCTGCGATTCAAAGAATCGCTCTTTCCTTTAAGCGTTTTCGCGGCAGCGATAATCTCTGCCTTGCGCTCAAGCTTTTTTTCCCTCGCAATATCGCTTTGATATACCGCGTTAAGCTCCGAGATGAGCCCCTGCAAAAATGCAATATACGCGGCTCTGTCTGCTTTAATATCCGCTTCATTAGTATTATTGCTGCTATATGCTCCGGGCGCCGCTTTCTCCATGTAGAGCCTCGCCCCTTCGGTTCCCACAAACTCTGCCAACTGCTCATTAAATTGGGAGTAATTCTTGAGGTACACCGTGGCATGGAGCAGCTCATGGATAATTAGATCCGCCAGATCCTGCAGGGGATATTCCTTCATATAAGAATAGAGGGGGTCTTTAAACCAGCCGAGGGTGCTGAAAGCGTCCACGCCCCTGATCCATACATCGAGATCCTTTTTTTGCAGTTTTTTTGCCTCTTTGCGGGCATCGTCGGGATTGAAAAAGCCTTTATAGGGAACTTTGCCGACCACAGGGAACCACCATTCGTATGTGGTAAACGAATCTTTCGCGGAAGCCGAAACCACTGCCGCAAGGTAATCGCGGTCAAGCTCAACATAGCGGGTGTAATTTTTGCTTTCTTTTAATCCGAGGGTTTCCATGGCAAAGCGGCGTATATCCGCTACCTGTTCTGCAAAAAGGCGGTTTTTTCCCGCTTCCTCTGTGCCGGTATCCTCAAGCAGGTCTTCCAGGGGGACAGCCCTGCCAAGATAGCCTAGCATGGCACTGCCCTGTTTCAGGGTGTAGCAGCCGGAAAGCAAGCCGGCGCCTGCCAGGATGAGGCAAGCGCCTGCCAATACCGGCATCAGGGAAAAGAAGGGGCCGCGCACGGATCGGGGCTTTCTCCCCTTAGTGGCGGGTAACCGGGGTAAAGCCGCCATCCTCCAGCTCGTATTTCTCAAAGGCAGGGTCGTTGCCCTTGCCGCGATCTACGGAACAATGGCGCTGGCAGGGATTGGCCCATTTCACTGCGTTAGTGATAACCAGCTGGACTTCTTTCTGATGGTAAATCGGGAAGGTCTCGTGGCCGTTCTGGAGATAGAAGATTTTTCCTTCCCCCCTCTTCCATGTTGCCCCGCTGCGGAAAACTTCGCCGCCCTGGAACCAGGAGATAAAGATGAGTTCGTCGGGGGTGGGGATGCCGAAGGGCTCGCCGTAGGTTTCGTCGTGGGGGACTACCCAGGTTTCGCCAAGGCCCTGGGTGATGGGGTGGTTTTTGGCAATGTTCCAAAGCCTGACTTTTTCGCCTGCTTCCCTCCAGCGGAGGAGAGGGGTGTCGGTGCCCAAAAGACGCTGGAAGGGCTTTGAGGCGTGGCCTGAATGGAGGACAATGAGGCCCATGCCGTCAAGCGCGCGGCGCACCACTTTTGCAACCACCGCATCATCAACTTCGTGGTGCTTCATATGGCCCCACCAGATCATGACATCGGTGTCGTCCAGGGCTTCCTGGCTCAAAGTTTCGCGGTGATCCGCAAGGGTGGCGCAGCGGATTTTCCCTATGGCGCTGTCTTTTTCCAAAAAGGCCTTGATAGTCCCGTGTATGCCCTGGGGGTAAATAGCCCGCACCGATTCATGGGTGGTTTCGTGGACAAATTCATTATAAATCGTGACATTGATCATAGCATACTCCTTATTCTTGGGGCTTGTTGTAAAATTAAACATAATATACCATAAAAGAATCATGAAAGTATATTGGTAAACAAATGAAAAAAGATAGATACTTCCGGAAGTCTTTTATAAGGCTTCGCGCCGCTCTGATTCTTACCGCTGTAGTGCTTGTAAATGCCCTGTTTACCACCATAATCGGTGTATACTATAGCAACAGGGAAATTACCCGCAATGTTTCGCAAAACCTGACCCTTGTAGGCCGCATCGCCGCAGATATTATTTCGTCTTCAATTGGCAAAATCCAGGAGGATATCGGCTATGTAAGCTCCATGATGGAACGGGCTTATGAGGCAGGCGGGGAAGAGAATCTGCTGCAAACCTTAAAAAATGAAGTCGGGCCCGGTCCAAACTTTATTTCCCTTGCCGTAGTATTTTCTGATGAAACCCTCGTTTCGGCGGAAAAGGAGAATTGTCAATATGCCGCCCCTCCCCGGAGCCAGGCGCGGGATTTTCTGAATATTGTTCCCCCCAAAGAGGCGCTGGTTGCCAATTCCACCATAACCGAATCCGGAAATCATGTGATACGCTGTTACCAGAAGATCAACGACAACGCAGTAGGTATTTTTACCCTTGATGCTGTTTATTTTTCCCATCTGATAACAGAATCAAATTACGGCATATACAATGACGGCAAAGTATTCCTTGTTGACGGGAACGGCTATGTCCTGGCGGATTCGGACCAAACCATGCTCAATGCCCGTTATACAGGCGATGGGGATGGCCTGCCGCAGCTGGTGGCAAATATCCTTGCCCGGGATGAAACAGCAGGGTCAGTGACCCGCTACGAGGATGACCAGGCAGGCGAAATGATCTGCGCCTATACGCCTATTTCAGGTTCTGAAAAATGGGTTCTGTTTATAGCGGCGCCCATTTCTGAAACGCCTGTTAAAACTATGCGGATTATATTTATTATTGCGGGAATTATTTTTATCGTTTTGGGTTCCCTGTCCTCTATTTTTCTTTCAGCCATGCAGGCAAAACCCTATGATGAACTTAACCGCCAAAATGAGCAGCTCGAAAAGCTCAAAGCAATAGCGGAAAATGCCAGCAGCGTTAAAAGCGAATTCCTCTCCAACATGAGCCACGAAATACGGACGCCCCTTAATGCGGTCATCGGCATGACTTCAATCGGCAAATCGGCGGAAGATATAGAACGGAAAGATTATTGTTTTGGAAAAATTGAGGATGCGTCGACCCATCTGCTTGGGGTCATCAACGATATATTGGATATGTCAAAAATTGAGGCCGGCAAGCTTGAGCTTTCGCCGGTTCAATTCGATTTTGAAGCCATGCTCAAGCGGGTGTCTGATGTCATTGCCTTCAAGATTGATGAAAAGCGCCAAAAATTCATGGTGCATGTGGGCCAAAACATTCCCCGTTCCCTTATAGGGGATGATCAGCGGCTGGCCCAGGTGATCACCAACCTCCTCGGCAATGCGGTAAAATTCACCCCCGACGGCGGCTCGATAACGCTTAATACCCGCCTTTTGGGGATAAATAACGGGAAGGCTGAAATTTTTGTCGCAGTCAGCGATTCCGGCATAGGCGTTTCGCCGGAACAGCAGGCGCGGCTTTTTACCTCATTCCAGCAGGCGGAAAGCAGCACTGCGCGGAAATTCGGCGGCACAGGCCTGGGCCTGGCCATTTCGAAGCGCATAGTCGAAATGATGAACGGGAAAATATGGGTTGAATCGGAGATCGGTCATGGCTCCACCTTTGCATTTACCATACAGGCGGAAATTGCAGGCGGGAGCGCCGCCACTGTACTCAATGCCACCAGCAGGAAATCTCTCAAGCTGCTGTTAATAGACGACGATCCCGATGTCCGCAGCTATTTTTTGGAAATCACGAAGCAGAACCTCCTCAGCTGCGACGCTGCCGCAAGCGGCGAAGAAGCATTAAACCTTATACAAAAAAACGGCCCTTATGACATTTATTTTATTGATTGGAAAATGCCCGGCATGGACGGCATAGAACTTTCCCGCCGCATCAAGGAAAATAAATCACTGCCGGCAACGCCGGTGGTGATAATGATTTCCAGTACCGAATGGAACGTCATATCCGGCGAAGCAAAAGAAGCCGGCATAGACCGGTTTTTGCAAAAACCGCTTTTCCCTTCTTCCATATTGGAAATTTTAGACAGCTGTGTAAAAAAAGAAGATGTATTGCCGGGGGAAGCCATAGGCAAACCACTCGTCGAAGACTTTTCCGCGTTCCGTTTGCTGCTTGCGGAAGATATTGACATAAACCGGGAAATTATTGTAGCGCTTCTGGAACCAACCCATATCGCAATTGACTGCGCCGAGAACGGCGTTATTGCGCTGCGCTTATTTGAAGAAAAAAATAATTACGATATTATTTTTATGGATGTGCAAATGCCTGAAATGGACGGCTATGAAGCCACCCGGCGGATTCGTACGTTCGAAGTTGAACGGCAATTAAAGCGGATTCCGATAATAGCAATGACCGCAAATGTGTTCCGCGAAGATATAGAAAAATGCATGCAGGCGGGCATGGATGCCCATGTCGGCAAGCCTCTTGTTTTGGAAGATGTTATTAATAAAATGAAAACTTATTTAAGAAAAACCGGCTCCGCCTGAAAGGGCATTTAACATTCCCCGCCGCCCTTTTGCAGGGGCGGCGGAGAAGCTTCTATAATTAGGCGGGATAGAATCCCGAAGGGCCTTCAGCCAGGCTTACCATGATATTCTTCATCTGGGTGTAGTGTTCCAGAATGACCTTGTGGGTTTCGCGGCCTATGCCTGATTTTTTGTAGCCGCCGAAAGGCGCGCCCGCAGGGACTGCGTTGTACATATTGATCCACATGCGGCCGGTCTCAACAGCCCGGGCAACACGGATGCCCCGGTTGATATCCTGGGTCCAGACGCCGCCGGCCAATCCGTACTGGGAATCGTTGGCGAGCTTGATGACCTCTTCTTCGGTTTTGAATTTGATGATCACCGCCACAGGGCCAAAAATTTCTTCCTGGGCCACCCGCATTTTGTTGGTCGCGTCTGCAAGGAGGGTGGGCTGAATGAAAAGGCCTTTGCCAAGATTGCCGGAGCTAATGCGCTCGCCACCGACAATCACTTTTGCTCCTTCCTTCTTGCCGGCCTCAATGTAATTCAGCACATCCTTGAGGTGGTCTTCGTAGATCAAGGCGCCCATTTGGGTGTTGGGGTCCAGGGGGTCGCCGACATTGATTTTTTTGAAGGCTTCTACAGCAGCTTTGACAAATTTGTCGTAAATCCCTTCCTGCACAAAGACCCGGGAACCCGCGGCGCAGACCTGGCCCTGGTTAAAGAGTATGCCCATTTGCAGGCCGTCCAGAGCCTTGGTGAAATTACAGTCGTCAAAATAGATGTTCGCCGATTTGCCCCCCAGTTCGAGGGTGGCGGGGATCAGTTTTTCCGCAGCAGCATCTGCCACGCGGCAGCCGACTTCGGTGGAGCCGGTAAAGGCGAGTTTGGCAAAGCCCGGATGCTTCAGCATATATTCGCCGGATTTGGAGCCCGAGCCGGTGATCACATTAAAGACGCCGGGGGGCACCACTTCCTGGATTAGTTCCGCCATGCGGAGCAGGCTGAGGCTGGTATAGCTTGAAGGCTTTATGATCACCGTGCAGCCTGCCGCAAGGGCGGGCGCGATTTTCCAGGACGCGATAAGCAGGGGGAAGTTCCAGGGCACAATTTGCCCTACCACTCCGATGGGCTCCCGCAGGACTATGCTCAGGGTCTGCTCGTCCAGCATGGTCGCTGAGCCTTCTTCAGCCTGGATTGCGCCGGCAAAGTAGTAGTAATGCTCCGCCGCGACAGGCACGTCAATGTTCATGGTTTCCCGGATGGGCTTGCCGTTATCCAAAGTTTCGATAAGCGCCAGCTCTTCCTTATTTTGATTGATGATGTCCCCAATTTTGGTAAGGACCTTTGCCCGTTCCGCCGGGCTGGTCTTTTTCCAGGATTCGAAGGCTTTTTGGGCCCCGATAACAGCCTCGTCCACGTCCGCCGCAGTTGCCTGGGCGCAGGAAGCCAGCTTCTCCCCTGTTGCAGGAGAGTAGACATCGTAGGCCGCCCCATCAGAAGCGTCCTTCCA
Organism: Treponema sp.; assembly: GCA_031261385.1. Lineage (GTDB taxonomy): Bacteria > Spirochaetota > Spirochaetia > Treponematales > Breznakiellaceae > JAISJS01. The sequence goes on along the minus strand of JAISJS010000274.1, from coordinate 3,067 downwards.
TTTACCATTGATAAACAACTGGTACCGGCTCTTAAAATTTGGTTTCATAGCGTGCTCCTTATATTAGAGAATTATAGCATTTTTGAAGCGATTTTGCAAACGCTACTTACCAAGTTAATAATATCATTGCTAAATAGCCGCTATAAAGGGATACAGTTCCGTTCCAAAAGCTGCAAAGTGCTTGCCGTTAAAAGTGGCGATGCCCATGTTTTTATCCAGAGCCGTAACCGCGATATAACTGTCTGCAAAGCCGCGGTTTTTCCTCCGCGCCAGGGCAATTGCAGCGCCGACATGTTCGACATCGGAAATTTTCAAATTCGGGATTGAGAGAATTGATTCCAGCGTGTCCAGAATATCGCTGTTGGCCAGTTTGTAGAAAGAACGCAAAACCCATGCAATTTCAAAAAACACCGGCGGCCCGCAGAACAGTTCGATATCCCCATCTTTGGCTTTTTTAAACAATGCTGCTGCAGCAGCGGCATGTTTCGGTTCATCTTTATTGAAATACCGGAGAAAGATATTGCTGTCGACAAAGTACTGTTTCATTTCCGCTCAATTATCCTCCTGCCAATCTCGGCGGTGAGGATATCTTCTTCGTTATCGGGCATTCGCCCCCCCGAAAGGCTGCCCCGGAGTAAAGCAAAATCCCGGGGTTTCCTGATAATAAAGCCGTCTTTTGTATATTCCCCGATGATCCTGTCCCCGGTTTTGATGCCGAATTGCGCCCGCACCTTAGCCGGCAGGGTGATTTGACCTTTGGTAGAAACAACCATAACTTCCGACATTCTAGCCTCCACCTACCATTTCGAAAAGGTAGGGAATATTGATGATGGCTTACTTTATAGGATAGGTAGGGCGATTGTCAAGGGAACCACTTACCAACGCACGAACATATTTACCTGTAAGCCTCCGGTACTTTGAAGCGGGCTAATGACAAGCTGGTGGTCATCGGAAAATACAGGATATTCGTAAGTTCTGAATAGCAGGGGCTGTTCCCGTCATTATTACCGGATAAGGCGCCGGTATAGGGGTAGCTTGCCGAAATAGTTTTGGTTCCCAGGTCAAAGAATTTCATGGCGCCATTGGATATGGGGCCGGAACTAAAATAATAATTTGAATATATTCCTTTTATTCCCCGCAAGGTATCCTGGACATTTTTGTTAAAAGATTCGCCCTGCGTGTTTGTTGAAAGATCATAGGTTTGTACCAAAGATTGATCATTCTGCGATAAATACAGTATTTCGCCGACAACCTTAATATCCCGGTTATATGTGTGGGTAGTAAAGACAATATCCCGGGTTTTGGTTAACGTTTGAGTATCAAATTCTATAACTTTATAATTGTCGTTACCCCCAATACCGCCATCATGTAGATAGAGTTTCTTTGTGTCAGGGTTATACCAGTAGCCTTCACAAGAAAATTCAGTAAATATTTGATAATTTGTTTCCGTGTCCTCTGACAGGTTATACCTGTGCAATTTTTTAGCGGTGCTGCTGCTGCTGTAGTCCGCCCAATACGCATAACCTTCAACTTGAGTCACCTGCTGTCTAAGATTCCCGAGAGATGCAGGGGCGGTTCTTGACGATTCAAATTGTTGCGTAACGGTATTAAAAACTCCAATTTGGGTATTTGATGTTTGCCAGGGTATCAGGATCAAATAATCACCGGTAGAACTAAAATAGGTATGTGAGTTGTTTTGAAATTTATCCCCGGCGCTTACATATCTTTTCTGCTCGGTAATTTCATCCCATACGGCAATTTGATTATTTACAGCATCCCATCCGTATACCTTTCCTTGATAAGCAATCATACCTTGAGTACCAGCTGCCGTTTCATCCACAATATCTGTGAGCCAGCCGTCCGCATGGTTCGGAGGTACAGTAACAGGTGTATCATAGGACGACTCATACGCCCCCATGTCTATTGTCCCTTTCTGGATACGGGTATTCCCCGCCAAATCCTTTACGAGGTGGGGCAGCACATATTGGTTATATACGGCTTCGCTTATAGGGCTGGTTGCCGGTGAGGTAAACATAGCTGCCCATTTTGCCCAGGTGTTGGGATATAGATCATTCGAACCAGCACCAATGGCAGGGCTTTCCGATTTCAGGCTGTAGTCCCCGGCGATGGTGGGCGTACTTGTGGCTTGCTGCAGATCTTCAAACAAAGGATCAGCGTTTTTATTACCGCCTTTGTCTGTGCCGTATGCGGCATTCCATGAACTGCTTCCGCCCGATCCCTGGACAATGCTGTTTGTAAACTCAGCTTTTGAACTGCTATTATTTGAGACTGAAGCAGTTCCGCTGTTACCCCAAATAATACTGTTAAAGACCTTAACCGTGGTATTTGATCCGGTATTATATATTCCCCCACCCACAGCGCCGTTTGCATAATTGCCCGCTATGGTAGCATTAATCAGTACCGGTGCACATATTGTTGCAGTGTTTGTTGAGTCTGTTTTTGAAGCAGTGTTATACATTCCGCCGCCACTGCCGCCTTTTACAAAATTGCCTGTAAATATGACATTTATCAACACCGGTGAAGCGGCAGAATTATACATCCCACCGCCTACATCAATAGTACTACCGCTAGCACTGCCTTCTGCTTTATTACCTGAAATAATTACATTAACTATAATCGGAGAAGCTGCTTCGTTACGCATTCCAGCCCCATAAGCACCGTCTATGAAATTGTTAGCGATGATCAAATTTCTGAGAGTAGGAGATGCATTGTTGTTAAAAATTCCTCCGCCTGATGACCTCATAAATGTTTTACTGTCTATTAATGGAGCAAGAGATCTGCCGTCCCCATTACCCCCGCTTATTTCAAAACCGTCCAGTATCGTCTTTCCATCAGCATTGGGAATATTAAAGCTGATTACCACATGGTAAGCATTATCAGATGTATCGCCGCTAACGCCAATATCGCCGCTTAAAATAGTCTTGTTTGTTGCAAGGGTTACATCCCTGGTGGAATCTGCGCCGCCGGATGCAGGATAGCCTCCCCGTACTTCCACACCGGCGCGCAGTATAAAGGTTTTGTCCCGTTCAGTTTGATTAGCTGGAAC
>JAISJS010000195.1 GCA_031261385.1 Treponema sp. | reverse complement strand
CGGCGGTACAGGAATCGGTGGCGGTGGTCCCCGGCCTTGACGGCCGCAAGATGAGCAAGAGCTACGGCAACACCATCCCCCTCTTTGCCCCGGAAAAGGAACTCCGCAAACTGATCATGCGGATTGTCACCAATTCCCAGGGGGTGGAGGAACCTAAGGACCCCGAAACCAGCCAGATTTACCTGTTATACAAACTTTTTGCCACCGCAGAGGAACAGGCCGATCTCGCCGCCCTTTACCGCGCAGGGGGCATGGGCTGGGGCGTTGCCAAGGAGGAGCTCTTCCGGGTGGTCAACCGGGAACTCAGTCCTCTGCGGGAGCGCTTCGAGGCGATCATGGCGGACCCGGCGGCGCTGGACGCAACTCTGGCGCGGGGCGCAGAAAAGGCCCGGCCCATTGCGGCGGCCACGGTGCGGCGGTTCAGGAAAGCGGCGGGGATTGATCTGTAGGGGAGGAATTAGAATGGCTCAAATCCGGTGTCTGGCGCCAAAATGGAGGAACGCACGTTAAAAACAGACATTATTGGTGGAATTTAATATTCTCCGCATTTTTGTTATTGGTATTTTTCTCCTGCTCCAAAGAAAATACCCCCGACACGGTTGAAATTCCTTTTACTCTTGAGAAGGACTATTTATTAATAGAAGCAACGGTAAATGGGACAAAAGGCAAATTTTTGTTTGATACCGGGTCAAATTCATCATGTTTTGGTAATGTAAAAAATCTATATCCCGTTGGATTCTCAAATACACAATGGGTCGGCCGCAAAGAATTTAGATTGATGTATAGGTTAAATAAAATAACCTTTGGCGATACGGTAGTAAAAACAAAATCTGCGGTATCAGCCCGCCCCGACCTTGTAAAAAATTTGAAAGATAACGGATGGGATGGGCTTTTGGGCTGCATGATATTTGAAGGCTATTGGGTTGAAATATCTTATTCAAAACGAAAAATTATTTTGCATAAAGAAAAGCCGGATTATTTTTCCAATCATTCTCCGGTTGTAATTCCGAATAAAGATGATCCTCATTTCTGTATTCCGATTACTATAGATGATAAAATATTTTATCTTTCAATTGACACAGGATTGAATTGCGCGTTCTTGTTTCCCGGCGGGGTTATCAGTGGCAGGAATTCCAATGAATACCGTGAAATCGTGTCAAATGAGCGGGTAGAACAATATCATTTGGTAAAAACCAATGAAATCAAAATTTTGGATGAAACTTATACAGATATATCAATAATGACCAATTCATATTTTGCGCCAAACGCTATCTCGCAAAAACAGAGTATTATTTCATTTGATGATGTTGGTTTGCTTGGCAATACTTTTTTAAAGTATTATGATGTGCTACTGGACTGCCGGGAATTGCGTAAGGGGAAAACAACGGGTATGTATTATGAGCCGAATACGCCGTTAGCGGAAAGAAACTATGGTTTTTTCAGCTATATAAAGAATGTGCCGGAGTTTGGGATTTTGAATTTTTCCATTACTGAGTCAGGCATACGTATCCGAAGTATTTTAAAAGACAGTATTGCATACAATGCCTGCGGGCTGCGTCCGGGTGCCGTGATCACAAGAATCAATGGTGAGCCTATAAATAAATATTTTCGGCATGAGCTTCTTGAGCCGTCATTTTATCTTACCGTGGATAACTTTACGATACTCGAAGACGGCATTGAACGAACCGTCGAATCTCCGGTAAAAAGCAGGGTTTATGAAGTACCAACAGCAGATTGATAAAACCGGCTGCGGCCCTGTGCGTTACAATATCAAATTTTTTCATCTTGCCCACTTTCAGCCCTTAATATCAATAAGCGACGCCGTCCACGCCTCCGAGAAACCAGACCGCCGGGCAGAACCGGCGTAGGGATTGTTCCGCAGGGCCGTGATTTCGGAGCGGATTTCCCCCATCCGCCGGGAGAGGAGTTCCCTGTTCCGGGTGGAACGGGCCGCCGCTTCAGTTTTAAGGCCCTCAAGGGCGGATTTCAGGCTCGGCACATCGTCACGGGGATTTTCACTGATACTGAATCCGGCGGGTTCCAATTTATCGGTAACTGCGCGGTACATTTCCTCCAGGGGGTCTATCACTTTTTGGATGGAAAAAATATCCGCCACAATCTTTTCTTCAAGTTCCACATGGGAGAGGAGGTCTTCGGCGCTGCCGGTCTCAATCACATCTTTTTGCTTATCAAGTACTTCAAGGTAGGAGCGGAACCGATCCCGCTGTTCGGTAAGGAGAGCGCGGAAACGTTTTAAAATAGCGACCCGTTGGTTGAATTCTTCGAGGCTGATAGCGGCTCCGGTTGGAGCCGGGGCTGCGGCCATATTTGCCCTTAACCGGCGATGTTTACGCCGCCGACCGGCCTGTTTACCATTTCCGCGGAAGTTTTGGCGATGATTTCGGCCCAGGCGCCCCGCAGTTCGTTCACCATGTTGCGGATAATGGTGATGCGCCGGGCGTCCTGCTTCACATTCGCTTCCAGGAGTTCCTGATTGAACCAGGTGTAAAGGGAAAAAAGGTTCTTGGCGATGTCCCCGCCCTGATCAAAATCAAGGGATACCATCAATTCAGTGATGATTTCCTGGGTTTTCAGGATGGATTTGCTGATTTTTTCAATTTTTCCGGGATCTACTTTATCGGAAGTGCTGACCCCCAAAAGTTCCAGGCCCCGGTCCAGGTGTTTTACCGCCTCGTCATAGAGCATGATCACCAGCTGTCCCTGACTCGCGGTTTTAATCCTGGTTTCCCGATATGCGGATAATGCGTTTGTAATTGCCAAAGTAGTCCCCTCCATAATACCGATAATTTATAGACGTACCTTTTTTTATCGGCATTGGAAAAATAATCTTAAGGAATTTATGAAATTTGTTCAACGTCCTTTCTCATGGAAGCAATGTCCCCGGCGTCCAGGGTGATACCGCCGCCTTTGACATTTTCTTCCACCTGGGCGGCGGTCCGGGCGCCCACCATGACGTTGACATTGGAACCATTGCCCTGCACTGCGGTCCAGGCGATCACCAGGTTGGTCATGGTACAATCGTATTTTTTGCAGAGGGGCCGCCATTTTTCCGTCAGTTCGACGATTTTTGGCAGAAACTCGCTCTGATACCACTTTATCCGGCTCTTTGCCCCGGCCATGTTCACCGGAGTTCCCGGCTTGTACTTCCCGGTG
>JAISJS010000177.1 GCA_031261385.1 Treponema sp. | reverse complement strand
CAGGATGTGTTTCTCTTTGCGGGGACGGTCAGGGAAAATATCCGTTACGGCAGAATTGGCGCTACCGATGATGAAATTGTTGCCGCGGCGAAATGGGCGGAGATTCACGATGATATCATGAAAACTCCTGCGGGTTACGATACTTTGGTCGGGGAACGGGGGATCATGCTTTCAGGCGGACAGAAGCAGCGGGTCAGCATCGCCAGGATTTTTCTCAAGAACCCACCCATCCTTATTCTTGATGAAGCAACCAGCGCGCTTGACACCGCCACCGAAATAAAAATCCAGCGCTCACTGGAAGAGCTTTCCCGCGGCAGGACCACGCTGATTATCGCCCACCGGCTTTCCACAATACGCCGCGCCGATAAAATAATTGTAATTGACACCGAAGGTATACGGCAGGAAGGCAGTCATGAGGAGCTTCTTGAACAGGGCGGGCTGTATTCCGAGCTGAACGCCGCGCAGTTTAATACTTAGCCCAGCAGCATTTCATCATTGGCGAGTTCCTGTTTTTTAATGTCACGGAAACGCTGAATAATATCGGCGGTGGTAAGTTTCGCTTTTTCTGCGGCGTCGATGTCAAGGATGATTTCGCCGGAATCCATCATCAAAAGGCGGTTACCGGCGTCAAGGGCCTGGGCCATGTTGTGGGTGATCATCATGACGGTCAGGTGATAGTCGGCGGCAAAGCGGCGGGTCAGGTCCATGATCATTTCCGCATTACGGGGATCGAGGGCCGCGGTGTGTTCGTCAAGCAGCAGCAGGCTTGGGCGGGACATTACCGTCATAAGCAGGGTAAGGGCCTGCCGCTGGCCGCCTGAAAAAAGGTCGACATTGTCATTAAGGCGGTTTTCCATTCCCATGCCCAGGGTGGCAAGTTCATTCCGGAAATATTCTTTCATGGTTTTATTCAGACTGATTTTAAGGCCCTTGTAGCCCTTGCGGTAACAGATCATCATGTTGTCGGCAAGGGTCATTTTTCCGGCGGTGCCCAAAAGCGGATTTTGAAAAATACGGCCGATGTAGCGGGCCCGTTTATATTCGGCTTCGCGGGTTATCTCACGTTCGGTAGAACGTGTTCGTTCAGTAGAACGTGTTCGTTCTGCAGATTTTGCAGTGTCCGCCGTTTTGATAAATACTTTTCCGGAGGTCGGAAGACAGGTTCCTGAAATGGCGTTAAGCAGCGTGGTTTTCCCCGCGCCGTTGGAACCGATGATCGTGATAAAGTCTCCTTCACGCACGGTAAGATTTATATTTTTAAGGGCTTTGTTTTCATCGGGAGTACCCGGTGAAAAAACCATGCCAAGATTCTCGACTCTAACCATGCGGCGCTTCCCCGGATGATGATGCAGGCGAAGTTTTGGGCGCTGCTTCCGGCGTTGCGGTTTTTTGCTTTCCCCCTTTGCGGGAAAAACCCCGGAAGCCTGACCGGGAAATAATAATGCACAGGATAATCAAAAGACCTGTAATCAATTTAAGATCGTTAGCCGTCATGTGAACGTAATAGCCGTAATTCCGGGCAAGGTACATGAGACCCCGGTAAAGAATGGAGCCAAGGATCACCCGCAGGGTAAGGAGGCCTATCTTATTGGAATGAATAAGAAATTCACCTATCATAAGGGACGCAAGACCGGAGACGATCATGCCGGTTCCAAGGTTTACATCACCGAAACCCTGATACATTGCAGTTAACGATCCGGAAATTGCAACAAGGCCGTTTGCAAGACAGATGCCGCTTATCTTAATCACATCGGGGTTCATCCCCTGGGAAATTATCAGCTGGGGGTTGGCGCCAAGGGCGCCCATGGAAAGGCCGTAATCGGTGTGAAAGAACAGATCCAGAACAATCTTGATAACCGCAACGATGATAACACAATAAATAACGATGGCCCATTGCGGGGGCATAAAGGCTCCCGCCCAATCGGAGATCTTTGTAAAAAGGGTTGGAACTTTAAGCAGGGAAAGATTCGCACGGTTTGACATGACCCGCAGATTTACCGAGTAGAGCATCGTCATCGTAAGAATGCCGGAAAGGAGATCGGGTATCTTGAGCTTGGTATGGATCAGGGCGGTGATAAGCCCCGCCGCGGCGCCGCCCAAAAAAGCGATCCCCATGGCGGCCGCAGGCGAGAGCCCGCGGGTAAGCATTACTGCCATGATCGCCGCCCCAAGGGGGAAGGACCCGTCTACGGTCATATCGGCAAAGTTCAAGACCCGGAAGGTGATAAACACCCCCAGGACCATGATGCCGTAGATAAGTCCTTCTATAAGAATGCCTTCAAGCATCTTGCTTCCCCGTCACTGATTACCGGCAGCCTGCTATTTTTCGGTCAGCGTTCCGTTTTCAAAAATAAAGTTCGCCTGAGAGAGGTATTTGGCCGGAATGGTGATACCGCAGGCTTTGGCAACATCCAGATCAAAAAGCAGATCCGATTCCGAAGGCTCGGTAAGGAATTTTACCGGAATATCGGCAGGTTTTTTTCCTGCGAGGATGTCGGCAACAATGTAGCCTGTGGCAAGTCCCGCTTTATAATAGTTAAAACCGCTGGCAACAAGGGCGCCGCCGCCTTTCACACCGGTCACATCACCGGAGAAAATCGGCTTCTTTGCCTGACCAAAAACCTGAATCAAGGCCGGCAGGGCGGAAAACACGGTATTATCGGTAGTAAGGTAAATACCATCCACCCTGCTGACAATGGCCTGCGCCGCCTGGCGTAAATCCGCCGAGGTGTTGATGGACTGGGTCACGAGGGTAATCCCGAGATTCCTGCAGGCAGATTCTACCAATTCCAGTGCGGAAACCGAATTGGCTTCGGAACTGGTATAGATATATCCAAGTGTTTTGATACCGGCAATTTCTTTAAACAGCGCGATATGATCCGAAGTGGGAATGGCATCTGAAAGACCGGTTACATTTCCCTCCCCGTGTGCCAGCGTACTTACGAGGCTTGCCCCGACAGGATCGGTTACCGCAGAAAATACCACCGGGATATCATTCATGGTATTGGCAAGGGCTACCGCAATGGGAGTAGCAATTCCCACGGCAACGGCAACTTTATCGGTCTTGAATTTATTGGCAATCTGAGCGGCAGTATTGGGGTCGCCGTTGGCATTCTGAAGATCAAAAACCGCGTCCACGCCCCTTTCCTTAATGGCATCCTGTACTCCCTGCTCACAGGCATCCAGGGCGACATGCTGAACGATTTTCGCCAGTCCTATATGAACCTGTGCTGACCCCTGGGATTTGCTCTTGTTGCAGGCTCCCAGCAGCAACAGCGCCATAAGGCAAATACCTGCGCCCACGATAATCCTCTTCATCTGAATTCCTCCGTTTATTTGTGTGTTTCTATACAAGAAAACCGGAGATAGTGTAGATTTTTTGCAGGATTATGTCTATACGAATTGCTGTCAGGTTCCCAGCAGTTTTTTCGTCAAAGACGGGGAGGAATACCACAGCGTAATCGGCTCATTCCGCCGTGTATTTACCTTTAAGTGGATATATCCGTCAGCAAGGTTCCAGGCGCTTTCGTAGGGCCGTACTTCCTTGAGTATTTCATCAAACAGGGCGGTAATTCCGTATTTATCCATCAAGCCAAGCTGGATAGACCGGTAACAGTTCATCAGCTCTGTATAATCCTTGGTAAGGAAATAGTAGGTTCCGCCTTCCAGCCCGGATTTGGAAAAATAGACCAGCATAAAAGTCATATAGCCTGAAACTTCAATATTCTCATACGCCAGGGAAGTAAGGCCGTCATAACTTTCTTTTGATACCGGAGCGCCCAGGCTGGCGGTAAATTCTTCAATGCTTGTCCCCCAGGGAAAATCCCGAAAACCGATACCTTCGGAATAAACCGCCGCCGCCAAAATAAAAAGCGAGCAAAAAATGATGAGCTTTTTAATACTACACCCCCTTTCTATTATCCGCCTGAACGGAGAAAATCTTGAGGGGTAACGTTACATTTCCGTTATTTTATCCGTACCTTTGGCTGCATTTTTGAGGGTTTTCCGGACTTTTGGCTATTACTATCCTGCTAACCAAAAATCATATAAAATTGGTTGATAGACTGTACAATTTAAGGGATTTGTAGTAATATTACCCTATGGAAGAACTATTAGAACAATCAGCACGAAGAATTGCCCGTACCGATATGGGGTTTATTCGTTCTCTGGCGGCGCAGGTTCAATGGAAGTCCCGGCTCATTGGTATTCGGGGGGCCCGGGGAACGGGAAAAACGACCCTGCTCCTGCAGCATATTAAAAATACCTTTGGGGATACAAACCGTGTCCTCTATGTCAGTCTGGATAATCTGTGGTTTTCGCGGCACAGCCTCCAGGAACTGGCAGACAGCTTTACCAAAAGGGGCGGAACCCATCTCTTTCTCGATGAGGCGCATAAGTACCCCCAGTGGGCACAGGTCATTAAAAACCTTTATGATGATTATCCTGATTTGTCCATCGCGTTTACCGGATCTTCTCTTTTAGAGATATTGAATGCCCGGGCAGATTTAAGCCGCCGTGCAGTGGTATACACCATGCAAGGCTTGTCTTTTCGGGAATATCTTAACCTCTCTGCGGGAACTTCTTTTCCGGTGTACACGCTGGAGGAGCTGCTTTCACAGCATGAAAAACTTTCCGCAGACATCGTAAAAACGGTAAAACCCTTTCAATATTTCCCTGAGTATCTCAAAACAGGATACTATCCGTATTTTATGGAAGGACTTGATGTATACCCCATGCGGTTAGAAGAAACTATCTCAATGATTCTGGAAATTGAACTGCCCCTGCTGCGCCGGGTGGAAACAGCGTATATTCCCAAACTGAAACAACTTTTAAGCATTATCTCCGAATCTGCGCCCTTTATTCCGAATATCAGTAAACTCAGCGAACGTATCGGGATAAACCGGCAGACCCTGTTGTCTTATATACGAAACCTGGAGGAAGCTCATCTTACCCGCAGTTTGTTCAAGCAGGCTCAGGGTATCAGCGCCCTGCAAAAACCGGACAAGCTGTTTCTGGAAAATACCAATCTGATGTATCTTTTTAAGGGCTCCAATTGGGATACCGGTAATGTACGGGAAACCTTTTTGGCAAACCAATTGGCATACACCCATAAAATAGAATTTCCCCCGGAGGGAGATTTTCTGGTGGACGGCATTCATACCATTGAGGTAGGCGGAAAGCGCAAGACCCGCAAACAGCTTGGAGAAATAAGCAATGGCTACATCGCATCAGATGACATCGAATACGGTTATGACCGGAAGATACCGCTTTGGCTGTTTGGGTTTCTGTATTAAGACATCGGCAAGTATAACCCCGGAACCGGACTCAAGCTTCAGCCCCAACTGCCGCCGCAGCGCATCGTTGATAAACAGAGTATATGCCCCGGTATCCACCGGTGGTAACCAATGCAAGAGTTATGTTCTTTTTCATTTATTTGCCGGAGACGGGACTTGAACCCGTACGAGCTTGCGCCCAGGGGATTTTAAGTCCCCGTTGTCTACCATTCCAACACTCCGGCAATTAAGCACCGCGTTAAGCGGTGTTAATTAAAAAAGTCAGCACGCGGTAGCGCTCAATTAAGCCACCGCACCGGATTTGGCGGTACACCTTTAGGTGTACCAGCGCGCGCCCGGCGTTATTTCCACATTCTACCGAACAAGCAGAATGCGGTCAATGCATTTTTATTCCGCCGCAATACGGTAAATTGCCTCCACATCATTTTTGTTGAGTTTCCGGTAATTTCCCACGGGACCGAATCTGACGGCCCGTTCGGCCATTTCACCGATCCGCGAGGTCTCGATTTTTGCATCGGCAAAGCTTACCGGGAGGCCGATGGACCGAAAGAAATTTTTAAGCCGGAAAACCCCTTCCAGGGCAGCCTGCTCGTAATCGTAAAAAGCGCCGTCCACACCCCAGACTTTGGCGGCGAAACGGGCAAGGCGCGGGGTATCTTCTTTTATGTTGTAGGTGATCCAGGCGGGGAAAATGATCGAAAGGCTCGCGCCGTGGGCCAGGTCGTACAGGGCGGAAAGTTCATGCCCGATAGGGTGGCTGCCCCAATCGCCGATGCGGCCGGTATTAAGGAGGTTGTTGTGCGCGATGCAGCCCGCCCACATGATCTCCGCACGGGGATTGTAGTCCTCCCCGCCCCCGCTGAAAATTTTGCGGGCATTGCGGATCATGACCCGCATGGTTCCCTCGCACAGTTCATCGGTCAGCTCAACATTCGGCTCTTTGGTAAAGTACCGCTCCATGACATGGGCCATCATATCGGCAATGCCGCAGGCGGTCTGATACGGCGGAAGGCTGTAGGTTAATTCGGGGTTGAGAATAGAGAATACCGGGCGGAGACATTCCTCGTTTACCCCCTGCTTCAAATTCCCCTCTTCATTGGTAATAACCGAGCTGATACTGGATTCGCTTCCCGCCGCAGGGATGGTCAGCACTGTTGCAACCGGGAGAGCTTTATCGGCCTTCCGCTTGCGCTGATAAAAATCCCACACATCCCCGTCATCAAGGGCGCCGATGGCAATGGCCTTGGCGGAATCAATAACCGATCCCCCGCCGACGGCAAGAACAAATTCAAGCTTTTCCTTTTTGCAGATTTCAATGCCCTCGTACACCTTGGACAGGCGGGGATTGGGTTTTACCCCGTCCAACTCCACCCATGCGACTCCGGCTTGTTTAAGGCTGTCCTTTACCCGGTCCAAACGCCCTGACTTTACCGCCGAGCCTCCTGAATGATGCAGCAACACCCGTTTTGCATATTGAGCGGTTTCGCTCCCAACCTGTTTTTCGGTTCCCTTGCCAAAGATGATTTTTGTTTTGTTATAATATTCAAAATTTTGCATGACACACTCCTGTAAATGCGGTTATAATGAAACAGTCTAGCA
>JAISJS010000161.1 GCA_031261385.1 Treponema sp. | reverse complement strand
CTCTCTTGTATCGGGGTCGGTGGAACCGAGGATAGCGCCGCCGGAATTCCAGGTACCATCATCTACAAGACCTCCTTTAAGGGTAAAAACACCATCACCAAGGAATTTTACCCAGCCATAGGCATAGGGAATGGAAATGAAAGCATCTCTGGTTGCCTGGGACTGTATCCGGAAGTTGGCGCCGGCATTTGCATCCGCATTGGTGTAAGCGCCGTCCAAACGCAGCCGGTAACCGTACTGCCAGGAATCGTTCCCATAAGCGGTAAGATAGTTATCTACCCCGTTTTTATCCGTTGCAACCAACCCCAAACCGCTGTTCACATAGCCATTCCATTTGAATTCCTGCGCAAAGAGTACTCCCGCAGCCGCAAGCAATAACAGAACCCCCAGAATTTTTTTCATATAAGCCTCCTTTAAGCTAACGGTAAGGGGGCAGCCAACGGCCGCGCTTGTCCCTTTCCATCTCCTTATTATACCTATGTATGTACTATTTATTAGTAATACTAAGTATTTAATAGGATATTAGAAAAATAAAATTATTTTGTCAAGTGGTTTTCAGAAAAAGTTATAACAATCAAAAGGATTTGAACAGGTGACTGACACCGGTTTATATGCTATACTTTCAGTATGCAGTGGTTTTTTCAGCAGCCGGTCGTCCTCCAGGCGCTTTTTGCCACCCTTTTTACCTATGGGGTAACCGCACTGGGGGCGGGAACCGTTTTTTTCTTTAAGAACATTAACCGCAAGGTCCTGGACGGAATGCTCGGTTTTGCCGGTGGGGTGATGATTGCCGCAAGTTTCTGGTCCCTGCTGGAACCGGCAATCCAGATGGCGGAGGCTGCCGAAAGTACAACGGGTATTCCCCGCTGGGTTCCCGCGGCAGCAGGGTTCCTTTTGGGCGGATTTTTTCTCAGAATTGTCGACCTTCTCCTCCCCCACCTCCATATGGAGCACAATATTGAAGACGCCGAGGGTCCCAAAACCAAATTAGGCAAGTCGACGCTGCTGGTACTGGCTATTACGATTCATAATTTCCCCGAGGGGCTCGCAGTCGGAGTCGGTGTCGGCGCGGCGGCGGCAGGGATTCCCGGAGCGGGTTTTGCCGGCGCCGTTGCCCTGGCCCTGGGTATCGGCCTGCAAAACTTTCCCGAGGGAGCGGCGGTTTCCATTCCCCTGCGGCGGGACGGTATGAGCCGGGGAAAAGCCTTCTGGTATGGTCAGCTTTCCGGCCTTGTAGAACCCGTCGCCGGGGTTCTCGGTGCGGCGCTGGTTTTCTATGTTCAGCCCATACTCCCCTATGCCCTGGCCTTTGCCGCCGGCGCCATGATTTTTGTCGTCGCCGAAGAAGTGATCCCCGAATCCTACAAAGCAGGCAATGACCACATCGCCACCGCTGGCCTCCTTGTCGGGTTTGCGTTGATGATGGCGATGGATGTAGGCCTCGGATAAGCGAAATTCAAGCTGTAAAATCGGAATATATAAGGAGTAATCGTATGAACCTGATTTTTTTGGGCCCCCCCGGAGCGGGAAAGGGCACCCTGGCCGCCAAAGCGGTTGAAATTCTCGGCCTTCCCCATATCAGCACCGGGGCGATTTTCCGGTCAGCCATTGCGGCAAAAAGCCCCCTCGGACTCAAAGTTAAGGCCATTATTGACGCAGGTAAACTCGTCGACGATGAAACCACCATCGAACTGGTCAAGGAACGGCTTGCCCAGGCCGACGCCCAAAAAGGGTATATCCTCGACGGTTTTCCCCGGACCATCCCCCAGGCGGAAGCCCTGGCTGGTTTTTCCGCCGTCAATAAGGTGGTCAATTTTGACATACCCGATACCGGGGTTCTGGAGCGGCTCGGAGGACGGCGGGTCTGTAGGAAATGCGGCCACAATTTCCATATAATTTTTGACAAGCCCAAAAAAGACGGCGTCTGCGATCATTGCGGCGGTGAAGTCTACACCCGTGACGATGACCGCGAAGAAGCGGTCGCCAAACGCCTGGAAGTCTACCGCAGCCAAACGGCCCCCCTCATCGACTTTTACCGGAACAAGGGTCTCTTGATTGATGTTGACGCCCGGCCTGCCGTGGACGAAGTCGTAATAAACTTTAAAAAGGCGATGGGAGTGTAGCGATCATACCATGCGCCATTATACTTATGCGGATTACCTTAAGGGGTCAGGCTTTTCCCCGAAAAAAATGAAAATGACAGTGTTCTGGTAGAACCGGATATTACCGTAGTCTGCGACCATTCTAAATTGGATGACCGGGGCTGCAACGGGGCGCCGATCACCGTATTACCTGGCTGTAACATCAATCTGCAGGAGATTTTTGCTTAAAAAACCTGGCGCAGCGCCTTTTCCTCCGGATTTTCCTCAAAAAACTTCCGCCAGGCCTTTTCCACCCCCAAAAGGTCTTGTTCCCTGTTCAGCAGGTTTTTAACGTAGTTCCCCCACTTCAGGTTATCGCAAAAAAACCCGAAAAACCGCCGGGCCCGGCTTACATGAAATTCCGTCGGCTGATATTTGGCCAAAAGCTCCATAAACCGGAGTCCGATTTCTTCCAAATTGGTGTCAAGTACACTGGAACCTTCGCCCGCCAGCGGGCTCGGTTGAGGTTCAGTCACCTTTTTTTCTAAATCCCGCGCCACGGCAAAGATCCACGGCTGCCTGACCGCAGCCCTGCCCACCATGACCGGCCCGGTCCGCCCCGCCCCGCTTACCAGTTCCGCATGGCGGACCAGATCCGCTGCATCAGCTATGTCCCCATTGCCCGCCACGGGAATACCAAGTTCATCCCGCAGACAGACCACGTATTCCCAGCGGCTTTCCCGGCGGAATTTTTCACGGGCGGTCCGGGGGTGCAGGGTGATAAAATCAAGGCCGCACGCCTCCAGGCGGCGGCAAAAACGGACCAAATAGTCAAATTCGGCCTCCGGAGGCTCAATTCCCGCCCCAAGACGGAGTTTAACGCTTAAGCGCCGCCGGGTTACCCGCCTGAGGGCTGCAATAAGTTCTCCGGCTTTATCTACAGAAGACATCCAGGCAACCCCGGCGCCGGTCCGGCGTATCGCCGGGGCAGAACAGCCCATATTGATATCGATTCCGGCGCATTCACGTTCATTGAGCAGGGCGGCGGCCTTGACCAGTTGATCGTGGTTTGGGCCCACCAGCTGGTAAACGAGTTTTTCGGGTATTGGGCCGTTATCAAGGTAAAAGGCTTCAAAAGGGCCTCCGCCAAGGAGCGTCCCGGCATTGATCATTTCGGTAAAATAGCACTTGACAGAATTGGAATTAAAACTTTCTATAAGTTCCCGCAAGGCACGGTGACTTAATTCCGCCATAGGCGCTAGTAATAAATCCGCATCCATGATATCATAATACTGTACTTGACTTGTCCCATACTATGCCATACAGTATAGGGAAATAGAGGAGCGTACCGCATGACAGCAAAGAGTGATATGCCCAACATCAACGACAAACCGCCGGAGGGTGCAAAACCGGAAGGCGGTTCGTATCGGGTTTTGGTGGTTGATGATTCCATGTTCATCGCGAAACAGCTTGGTCAAATTTTCACGTCCGAGGGCTTTGAAGTGGCGGCAACCGCCGCGGATGGGGCTCAGGGGGTGGATAAATACAAGGAATTGTATCCAAACATTGACCTTGTTACCATGGACATCACCATGCCGGTAATGGACGGCGTCTCTGCCCTGGAGAAGATCCTGGAATTTGATAAGGAAGCCTGTGTTATTATGGTCAGCGCCCTCGGGAAAGAGGACGTGGTCAAAAAATCTCTCCTTATGGGCGCAAAAAGTTACATCGTAAAGCCGTTGGACCGGAAAAAGGTACTGGAACGGGTAGTATCTGTCCTAAAAAGATAATTTTTATTATCTGGAACGGTGATTATGAAAGCACATCTTGTCTCAAATGGGGTGTATTGTCTCCATGCCGACATCATTACCTCCGATCTTTTTGAAGGGATTTGGCCTATCCCGGACGGGGTTTCTCTCAACGCGTATATCGTAAGGGGTGAAAAAACTGCCCTTATCGATCTGGTTCGGGATTGGGCCGGGGCGCCCCGGCAGCTTGAGGAGGCGCTTTCTTCCATCGGTCTCAAATTTTCCGATATTGATTACCTCATCCTCAACCATCTGGAGCCCGATCATACCGGCTGGCTTCGGGAATTCCGCAGCCAAAACCCCAATGCGGAGATTCTTGCCACTGCAAAAGGGATAAATCTTGTTAAATCCTTCTATAAAGTTGAAAAAAAGCTCCGGGCCGTCAAAGACGGGGATACCCTGGATTTGGGCGCCGGCAAGGTTTTAAGCTTTTTTGAGGCCCCCAATATCCACTGGCCCGAAACAATGATCACCTGGGATGAGTCGTCCGGGACCCTTTTTACCTGCGACGCCTTTGGCAGTTTTGGCGCCCTGGCAAAATTTGACAAGGACAACGGCAAAGACCGGATTTTTGATGATGAATTCAGTCCGGAAGAACACGCTTTTTTCGAAAAAGAAGGCCTCCGGTATTACGCCAACATCGTTTCTTCATTTTCCCTCTTTGTTGAAAAAGCCGTTCGGAAAGTTGACAATCTGGAAATAAAATGCGTCGCCCCAAGCCATGGCCTTGTCTGGCGGCAAAACCCAAAAAAGATAATTGACCGGTATCTGAAATATGCCTCCTACGCCAAAAAGGGCGAAAAGGAAATCACCGTTATCTGGGGGTCCATGTACGGTCTTACCAAAGCGGGGGTGGATGCGGTCATCCGGGGTATCGAAAAAGAGGGGGTCCCTTATTCGGCGCACCGCATCCCCGATGAAAATGTCTCCTGGGTACTGATGGACGCCTACAAAAGTTCGGCTCTGGTTCTTGCCATGCCCACCTATGAATACGCGATGTTCCCGCCGATGTCCTATGTACTGGATATTTTCCGGCGCAAACACATCTACGGCAAAAAAGTCCTGCGGATAGGCTCCTGGGGCTGGGTCGGGGGCGCAAAAAAGGACTATGAAGCGGCCATAAGCGACCTTAAGTGGGACAGCATAGAATCCTGTGAATGGCAGGGCGCCGTTTCCGAGGCGGACCTTGCCGCCCTTGAAGAAAAAGGCCGTGAACTGGCCCGGCTTGTTAAAAACCAATAAAAAAAACCGCTTTTATCTGCCGATTATTTGAACTATACTTTAAGTATGAATCCCATCTGTCTGCACAACGGAACGGTGATGACCGGTTTTGCCGCCATGGAAAATTGCGCGGTACTCCTGGAAGACGGCCTTGTGGCGGACGTTTTTTCCGAAAAACGGTTTTTACAGCGGCATTTTTCCGCAGATACAAACATAATTGATGTTGCGGGGGCCTTCATTGCCCCGGGCTTTATCGATACCCACATCCACGGCTTTGGGGGATACGGCGCCGAGGACTGTACGACCGGCGGGGAGCCGCTGCTGGAAATGTCTGTACTCCTTGCCGGGCACGGGGTGACGGCTTTTAACCCGACCCTGTACCCAAAGGAGCGCGGGCAGCTTCTGGAGACGGTGCGGCGCATCGCCGGCGTTATCGGGAGGGAAGAAGGCGCCCGTATCATGGGTCTTCACCTTGAAGGGCCGTTTCTTTCCCCGGACAAGATCGGGGTACAGCGCCCCGAAACCCTGACGCCGGTAAATCTTGAATATATGGAAAAACTCTGGGAAGCCTCAACCGGAAAAGACGGCAGGGGGCATATCGTCAACATGACCGTGGCCCCGGAACTCAAGGGGATGCGGGAGCTGGCTCTGTACTGCATCAAAAAGGGAATCGTCCTCCAGGCGGGCCACACCGATGCAAAGTACGAAAACATGGTGGAGGGAATGCAGGCGGGGATTTTCCATTCTACCCATCTTTTTAATGCGATGAGCCGCCTCGATCACCGAAACCCCAATGCTGCAGGGGCCATACTGATACACCCGGAAATGTCCTGCGAGATTATCGCCGACGGGTTCCATGTGCACCCCGACCTTATCAAGCTGCTGCGGCGGGATAAGCCCCTGGACAAGATTGTGCTGGTCACCGACGGCCTTAAACCCACGGAACAAACGGCGGGGCCGTTCTTTGCCAACGGCGAAGAAGTGGTATTCCATGACGGGGTTTTCCACCGCAAGGCGGATGATGTGATTGCCGGGTCTGCACTCACCATGATCCGCGGCATAGAAAATCTTACCAAATTCGGGTTCAGCCTTGAGGAAGCGGTGGAGACTGCCTCCTTTAACCCTGCCCAGGTAATGCGCTACACTAATCAGGGCGCGATCATCCCCGGCTGGCTGGCGGATATTACCGTGTTTGATAAAACCTTTGCAATCCTGGCTGTTGTAACCGGCGGGATTATCAAGAAGAATTTGTTTTAATTTTTTAGTACCGGTTGAGGAGCGGGATCATGCGTCTTATCATTTTGAAAAATTATGAAAGCTTAAGCAGATGGGCGGCGGACTATATTGCCTGCCGTATCAATGCCCGTAAAAATAACAAACATTTCGTGCTCGGGCTCCCCACCGGAGACAGCCCCCTGGGAACCTATCGGGAACTTATCCGCAAAAATCAGGAAAAAAAAGTTTCCTTTGCCGGTGTGCATACGTTTAACATGGATGAGTATGTGGGATTAAGTGAAAACGATCCGCAAAGTTATCACCATTTTATGGCGGCTAATTTTTTTGATCATATTGATATCGACAAAAAAAATACCCATATCCTTGACGGTATGGCGGGCGATCTTGATGCGGAATGTCAGGCGTATGAAGACGCCATCAAAGCCTGCGGCGGCATCGATCTTTTTCTCGGCGGCATGGGGAGCGACGGCCACATCGCCTTTAATGAACCGGGATCATCCCTCCATTCCCGGACCCGGATAAAAACCCTTACCGAAGAAACCCGTACCGCAAACGCCCGCTTTTTCGGCGGAGACGCTGCAAAGGTTCCGGCAACGGCGCTTACCGTCGGAGTGGGCACCGTGATGGACGCCGATGAAGTGCTTATTCTGGTAAGCGGTCACAATAAGGCCTATGCCCTGAAGGCGGTGGTGGAAGACGGGATCAATCATATGTGGACCCTCTCCTGCCTGCAAATGCACCCGCGGGCCATCATCGTCTGCGATGAAAACGCCACCGATGAACTGCGGGTCAGGACGGTACGGTATTTTAAAGATATTGAAGGTATTGTGCACGAATGAATGATGCTATGCGCAGTGTGCGGAAAAAGCCCGCAGTTAATTTTCTGCTCGTATTTTTAATGACGGTTCTGAATACCGCCCCGCTTTCCGCTGCGGAACAAGCGGATTCCCTTGCCGCTTTTTCCGATCCCGCGCGTATCTGGGGAAACGGGCCTGAACGGGTCATTGAAGAAGCGTACCGGCTATGTTTCAAAACCCGGATAATCGGCGGCAAGGTGATGAACCTCCGTATGCCTTTTGCGGAAAACAACGAGCGGGACACGCTGATCGAAGAAAGCTGGGAATTTTTTGGAGGCGGCAACGCGGACCCGGCTTTTTTGATGACCGCCATAGAAGAAATTCTTGATTCCGAAGCCTTTGCCGAATATACGCAGGCCCTGCAGAACGGGCGGGAGCAGGTGATCATCTTTGACATTCCAAGCCAAAGCTGGAAAAGTTCGCGGGATCTTTTTGACATTGCCCGGATGAAGGCGGGCTCCTACCGCGGCCTCCCCCACCGGCCCTATGTGCTGGTTTCCGGGCAGGGCATTGAGGAAACCGATGTATACAATTACCTTTACTGCGTGGGCCTTGCGGGGATGGACTGTTCCGGTTTTGTCTGGCACGTTCTTACCTACACGGCGAAACAGGGGGGCGTTGACCTGGGCGTCACCCTCCGCAGAATCCTCGGGGTAAAGCGCGGCGAAAATCCCTCGTGGTATGCGGGGACCGCTTTTTTTAACTCAAAAAGTTCCCAGATGATTTCCGTAAAAGACGAAATCCGTAATCTCAGGCCCGCAGACATTCTTCTTTTCCGCAGCGCCGACGGGACCATGTCCCACTCGGCGGTGATCCAGTCGGTAGACCTTTTAGCCGGCCGCATCCGCTACCTGCAATGCACCGATGAGGCCCCGTTGAGTGAGCGCGGTGTCCACGAATCGTTCATCTATTTTGATCCAAAAAAACCTCAAACATCGTTAAGCGATCCGCTCCTTATCTGGACACAGAAACGCTACGCCCCCTTCCCCGGAGAAAAGGCCAGCCCCTTCTCCGATGACGGCGAGCGTTTCAGGGCCTTTGCCGAATTGGGCGGCGGCAGAATAGTACGGCTTCGGGCATTGGCCCCGGTGCTCGAGAAGATGGGAAAACGGTAGAACATAAGAATAATAAAATGATATTTGATACCAACGCATATTGTTCCGGCCGCGAAACCTGCGATGACAATCCGAATATTACCGCCTTTCCCGAAAACTTTTTTACCGAGGCGCTTGCCCTGGGCGCGGAGATCTCCCATACCGCAAGCGGCTTTACCACCGCCAGGTATTTGTTTACGGATCATGATACCTTTACCGATCTTCCTGCAATGGAAGAACAGGCGCCGATACTCAGTGTATTGGCACAAATAAAAAACAGCCCGGCAGAAAAAACACGCCTGTTAAAAGTAAACGGCCCCTATTCAATTCTTGCCGCATTGGTTGAGCCTGCCCTGTTCTGCCGCCGGATTGCCAAAAATCCCGAAGTCCTGCATTACGGTCTTGAAAAAATTACATCGGGCCTTGCCGCCTATATACACAAAGCCTTTGCGCTTGGAGTAGAAATAATCTCACTGGCAGACCCCTATGCAAATGCAGAAATTTTAGGTGAACGCCGGTACAAAGAATTTGCAGGATCGTATCTGATAAAATTACTAAAAGGAATAATTGCAGATGAAAATAGCGAAAGTGATTCAGACAAAAAAAAGCACATTCACCGTATCATTCACCTCTGCCCGTATAATTCCCTGAGCCTTGAAAAATTCGGCATGATAAAAAGCGAAACACAGGAATTGGAAAACACCAATGAATCGTATCTTGATTTGCTGCGTAAAACCAAAGGCCCTGCGCATATTCGCATTTTAGGACATCAATGTATCTATATAAAACAAACAACAAAAATCATCAAACTTTCTTTCTAGGTTCATCGGCTTCTTTGCATTTCTATCCGCGTTAATCCGCGGACAATCTTTTTTTATCAGTTCTTCACCAGCAGTTCATAAAAACTTTCACGCGCAATATCGCCCTTCCCCCCCAGGGTTTCAAGTTTCCGCACGGGCAGGTTAATATGCTCGCGTACACTTTCGCCGATCAGTACCCTGGCCTGGTAACGGGGCGCTAACCCCGAGAGAATTCGGGAACGGACAACGGGGCGGCCGACGGCGGTATAGCCTGCTCCTGCGGTCCACGAAAAAACACATTCCCCGCAGTCCACGCCGAAACGCCAGGAAGCCGCCGGTTCTTTTTCCTGCAGCAGTTCCGCAATAAAGCCCCCTGCTTTTACCGCAGGATTGGCGGCAAGGGATTGCGCGTCATCAACGCCGGAAGATTTATGATTCCTTATATCAAGGCTTATCCGTTCCAGGGGCGAGCCGAAACAGCCCAGAACCATATCTCCCTCATAACAGAGAACGACTCCCCCTGCCGTTAGTAATTTTTCTCTGACCTGTTTCCGGAATTCACTTACGGCTTTTGCCGCCCCCGGAGGATCCAGCCGATCCTCACGGGCAAGGAGATCATCTTCCCGTACCGCTATGATCGCAGCCTGGGCAGAAATACAATCCTCCGGCAGGGGCCGGCCCGCACGGATAAGTTCTTCAAGACAGGGTTTGCCGATATGCGGCCCGTAGGCAAGCCGGAAACGGCGTGAACCTCCCCGTATAATTAACGCAGAAATGAAAAATATGACGCTGCTCCCCGCAAGGGCCGCTGCTGCGGCTATTACCGGATCTATCCAGTAACCGGAAATAATAAAGCTCCAGGAAAAACCCGCTCCGCAGAGGAGGCTCAAAACCAGCCCCACAGGAAAACCTGCGGAAGGGCGCAGACGGTGTATGACAATAATAACAATAAAGGCGGCTAACAGGGACCAAAAGAGTATGTACCTCGTCTGCCCCGGAGCAATAAAAACACCTGAGAACAGAACATTGGCAAACTGTGCGGAAACCTGCGCAACAGAGACCGGCCCCATGATGCAGAACGAAGCAGAGAGCGCCCTGTTCAAAGCAGCACGGAGATCCGCCAGCACCCGGTGATTTTCCCTGAGATCATCAAAGGTACGGATCAGTTCATCCCGCATCAGAACAAGCCGGGCGCTTCCCTCCGCCGGTAATTTTTCTGTGGCGATAAGTTCTTCAAATCCCAAAACCAGGTTCGTTTCAGACGGCCCGCCCAAAAACGCATCAAGGCTGTTAAAATATTCTGTCCGGATGTCTATCCAGGCAGCCCGTTTTTCATCAGTGGGATCGTCAAGAAATTCTTCCCTGAGGGATTGGGCATACTCATGCAGAAAAACCGGCATGGCTTCGGGGGCAAGGCCTGAATAAACCCCCCGGGCTTCAGCATCTTTAAGGGCCCGCAGGAGTTCCCTGTCCGCCTCCTCATATTCACGGAAACGGGCCAGCGGTATACGGCGAAAATTCTGATCCGGATGCAGGCCTTCAAAGAGGATGCCCCCTGCCCTGTCCAGCGGAATAATCAGATCCCCCGCAGATTCGGTAGTACTGCCTGCCGGAACCGTCCGGTTTATTAAAACAGGACCCTGATCGGTATATTCAATCTCCGAACTTTCCCAGCGGGACAGAAGGGCGGCGTATACCACATTCAGCGCTTCCCCCTGCACCGGATACAGGCGGCGGAGTTTCCCGTCCCTGTCCGGCTGGGGTCTGGAAAACATGGAGCTGTCGGCCTCTTCCCGGGGACGGAGATCTCCCGCAGTAAACACCCTGCCGAATGCGGCGGATGCCCGCGCTGCCTGCACCGTACCCGCTTCATCCTGCTGTATCAGGGCGGCGGTAAGCCGGTCCTTGCCCCGTTCAGCCAGCTCTACAAGATTTTCTACATAGCGGCCGGTTTCTCCGGGCGAAACAGAGCCCACCCGGATAGCCTCAAAAAGATTCCGGATATTGCGGCCCAGGAGATTGAATTCATCGTTAAAACGGCGCCGTATCTCCTCAACGCTCCCGCTCCGGGCAGAGGAAAAACCCAGCGCCGGAACCTGAACGATCAGAGCGGAAGCGCCCATTTCGCTCAGCGTTATGAGGGCGGCGGACAAATCGCCGCTTTCAATAATTTCTTCTGTTTCAATAAGCAGGATATCCCGGGCGGCGGGCGGCGCGGCGCGGCAGTTGAGGAGAAAATCATAAACAGGACCAAGCCGGGGTCCCGACAGGAAAAAATTCAGCAGAACTGCGGTAACCGCCGCGGTAAAGAGACCTATAGACAATATCAACAAGGATTTTTTCCCGGATATAAATGACGACATTTTATCTATTAAATTTCGGCAAATTTCAGCCTAATCCTGACGGGAACTATATGGTAGACTGGATAAAATGCCGAAATATGTTATAAGATTAGGGAGTAAGGAGATTTAATATGATGAAAACATTCAAAACAAAGCTGATTTGTGGTTTAATCGCCGTTGCCCTTGTACTCGGGGCCTGCGCCAAACCGCCTACCGAAGAAATGAATAACGCTGCCGCCGCGGTTACCCGTGCGGAAAATGACGCCGATGCAGTCACCTATGCGGGAAGTACCCTCTCCCGCGCACGGGACGCCCTTTCCCGTATGCAGACCGAGGCGGATTCCAAGCGCTATGATGCGGCAAAAACCTATGCCGCCGAAGCAATAGCGGCCGCCGACAAGGCCATTGCCGACGGCCGCTCCGGAGCGGCGCGGGCGCGGGATGAAGCGGCGGCCCTCGTGGACAGCCTCAGGCCCGCCATCGCCGAAACCGAACAGACCATCAGGTCTGCGCAGACGCGGGGAAATGTGCAGGTTGATTTTACGGCCGTAAACCAGGACTTTGACGCCGCCCGCCGCACTGCCGATCAGGCGGCAATCAGCCTTGCAGGGAACAATTACCAGGATGCGCTGGACAAGGGCCGTTCTGCCCGGGCGGGCCTGAGCGACATTAATGCGCGCCTTACCTCCGCAGCGACTGCGGCCTCCCGGAAAAAGTAACGCAGAAAAAAGCAAGTACCGATGGCAAATGCATTTCTTGACAAGCTGTTTTCTCTTTTTGGCGGCGGGAATGATCCCGAGGCCGGCAAAAAGCGTCAAATTAAGCAGCTTGTCAAGAATCTTTCGGGAAACAAATATTCCCGGTTTTACCGGCCCAAGACCGAGGAGATCGACGGAAGCCTCGGAAAATTTTTTTTTGATGTCTATAAGGTCATTTCTTCGGCCCAGGTTTTTATGCAGAATGCCGCAAAATCGGCCCAGCTCAAGCAGTTTACCGCCGAGGCGTTCCTCGATAAAAATCTTTTGGAAGTCCGATCACGTCTCTCCCCCGAATCCATTGAGGAGCGTGCAAAAACTGCCGACGTCAAGGCGCTCGCCAAATCCATCAAAGACGATTTAAATACGCTTTCCGCCGCGTTTGACACGAACCGGATTGGGACAATAGACCGATGCTACAACCTTATACTGGCGCTGTCACAGTTTGTTGCCTTTGACTTCTTTTTTCTCTTAAAAAAATTCGACGCAAACATCACGGAACGGAATTTTACCTACCAGCCCAGGTTCGCCGCCATACGCGGTGAATATCTTTTGGACGAGATAAAGGATTTTATCGATGTTTCGTTTGCCGTTGATCCCGATCAGGACTGGAAGAACGCCTTAAGGGCGCTGAAAAGCTACAAGGGTATGGATGTGGTCGTCTACGAGCAGTGGATTAAACTGTTAAACCTGCTCCGCGATGTACGAAAATCCGGCATCATGGAACTCATGATCCGGCACATCCAAAAGGACCCATTCTGGGTTTCAAAGCCAAAATTGAACGATGAGCACATCGCCGAGTGGTACCTTGATGAACGGAGAACCGGGGCCAGGGCCGCCATGGACAAGATCCTCAACGCCAAAAAAAATGCCCAAATTGCCGCCCTGGCAAAAACAATCTTTGGAACCACCGAAATTGAAAAAACAAAATTCTACACGGAAAAAGCAGGTGAGATTTACACCAAAAAGAATTTCGACGGCTTTGTTTTTGCCGCCGCCATCAACTACCTCAAAGCATTTCTCCTGGATCACTTTAAAAAAGATATACGGGAACTCTGCGACCTCCTCATCATCCGCGGACAGTGGACCGTTCCCGCCCTTTATCAGCAAATGTCTGAAAATTTTCACCAGTTGATGGGCCTTTCAGACACCCTGATCGCCTTTGACGAAACCCTTTCCGATACCGGAGAAAACGGCGCCCGTCTTAAAACCTGTATCGTCAAAGCCGACCGGGACAAGAGCCAGGCCCGGTACGTCACCCTGATCCTGAAAAACGTCAATGAAGAAGCCCTCGGCTTAATCAATCAGGCAGCCCAATATCTGATTGTGGTCGGCAAAAGCCTTAAAAACCTCCTTGACGATTACCAAAAACCCAAGCACGAACTTGTTATGAACTGGAAGGAACTGGAGGGGGTAACAGAGGTCCCCATCGACCAGCGTATCGCAGGCGCCTACAAGAAGATTTACTATCTTATCCAGATGATGCAGTTTTTCGCAAAACCTGCGGAGGAATAATGAACAAAAAAATTTTACCGGCGGGCTTTTTGTG
>JAISJS010000389.1 GCA_031261385.1 Treponema sp. | reverse complement strand
ACGGAGTAGGCGCAGAGGACGCGGAGAATGCCAAATAAACTTCAAATTCTCTTGTCTTCTCCACTCCGCGTTCTCCGCGTTTGCACGCTTTCGCGTGCACCCCTCTGCGGTCTCTGCGGGTCTGTCTTCTGTTTATTACACTACACTAGTCCGCAAAAACCGGTTTTAGATCGATACTGCAGCCCGGTAAAACCATAACCGGGGCAGTGTCATCCGCATCATATAAAGAAAAAATATGCCGGTCCTGCTCCAGCGTGTATACCTGGAGTTTTTTATTTTCCGGATCTACAACCCAATATTCCCTGACCTTTGCATCCATGTATTTGTTCAGTTTGTAGAGGAGATCGTATTTTGCGGTGCTGGGAGAAAGTATCTCAATTACCAAATCGGGCGCGCCGTAACAGCCTTTGTCATCCAGTTTTGAACTATCGCAGATAACCGAAATATCCGGTTCAAAGTAGGTATCGTCGCTGTTATCTTCTTTGGGAAAAAGCCTGACGCCGAAGGGCGCAGGGTATACCTTGCAGGGTTTATCTTTTAGAAAAAAGTGAAATTGGGCAAATATTTCACCCAACATTTCCTGATGTTTCCTGTTGGGGGATGACATCATGTAAGCTTCGCCGTCCAATAACTCGTACCGTTCACTTTCATCCCAGCTAAGGATATCCGCGTAGGTGTAGCGCTCGTTTTCCTGTTTTTCTGCCAATGGCATAACAATCTCCTAAGATAAATATACCAGTACCTGTTTGATTCGGCAAGTTCTATGCATTCAGCTCCGCCAGTTCAGTCTTTATCTCCGCCGCTAATACCGCCGCCGCTTTTGACAGTTCAACAAGGCGGTTTTCTTTTTCGCGGCGGCGTTTTACTTCTACCATAGGCTTTTCAAGGCCGAGGTTTTTATCGCCTACTACCACACGGTACGGTATTCCTAATAGGTCCGCATCGTTGAATTTGACTCCGGGGCGTTCATTACGATCGTCGAGAAGTACATCGATCCCGATTTTTTCAAGGTCCGCCGCCAATGTATCCGCCGCGGTTTTCATCGCGCCGTCATATTTTATCGGAACGATGATCACATGATAGGGGGCAATCGAAGCAGGCCAGATGATTCCTGAATCATCATGGTGTTCCTCGATAACCGAGGCCAGGGTCCGGTCAAGGCCGATGCCGTAACAGCCCATCGTGGGGGTATGACTCTTACCGTTTTCATCAAGATAGTTGACGTTCATCGACTTTGTGTACTTATAGCCCAGCTTGAAAATGTGCCCGAGCTCGTTGCCTTTTTTTTCGTAGAGTTCGCCGCCGCAAATGGGACAGCGGTCTCCGGCTTTGACGGTACGCACATCGGCGGTCATCCAGGCTTCAAAGTCCCGGCCATAGGCGGCGTGCCGGTAGTGCAGGTCCTTCGCTAATGCGCCGGCGACTGCATCGTTCATTGCGGTAACCGTGTTGTCGATGATGATGGGAATGCCGGTTAAACCGACGGGCCCCGCAAAACCTACCGGGGCGCCGGTGTACTTTACCACGTCGACATCTGATGCAAGACCGACTTCCGCGGCTTTAAGCACTGCGGCAAGTTTTGTCTCGTTTACGTCGAGGTCACCGCGTATAGCTACGGCGAAAAAGGCTTGCGGGTACACTTCTGGGGCGCCGGGGGCAGGCCGCTTCCGTTCAAGTTTTGCAGAACCGGGGGCTGCGCTGCCGGATATCACGCCGCCTATGCTGCTTTTTCCGGAAAGATCCAGCTCTACATTGACCGCCCGGTAGATCAGCGTTTTGATAAACTGTGTTGCAGGAGTTTTAAGGAACGTGCAAAGGTCATCAATGGTTTTTACTTCCGGGGTGTCAATTTTTTCGATAGCCGGGGTTGAGGCGGCGGCGGTCTTTGCGGCGTTAAGGGTAAAGCGCGGGGAGAAATCAAGTTTACATTCTGCCTTTTCAACATTGGCGGCATAGTCACAGCCTTTGCAGAGGAGCAGGGTATTGTCGCCAATTTCACTTTCCACCATAAATTCTTCCGAGCCGCTTCCCCCCATCGCGCCTGAGTCGGCTTTGACGGGGATCACCGTGAGGCCGCAGCGTTTGAAGATACGCCGGTACGCCTTTCCCATTTTCTGGTAGGTCTCGTCGAGGCTTTCATCGCCGGTGTGCCAGGAGTAGGCGTCCTTCATCACAAATTCCCTGCCCCGCATTACTCCGTAACGGGGACGAATCTCGTCGCGGTACTTGGTGTTGATCTGGTATAACGCAAGGGGCAGCTGACGGTAGCTGGAAAGTTCATCCCGGACGATGCTGGTAAAGGCTTCCTCGGCAGTCGGTGACACGACAAAATCGCCGCCGAGCCGGTTCTTGACCCGGAGCAGTGCGTCCCCCATGGAGTCCCAGCGGCCCGATTCTTTCCAGAGTTCGCCGGGGACCACCACGGTGGGTTTTATTTCCAGGGCGCCTATCGCGTCCATTTCTTCCCGAATGATCTGCTCTACTTTTCTGAAGGACCGCAGCCCCATGGGCAGGTAGGCGAAAAGACCGTTAGCGAGTTTGCGGAGCAGTCCCGCACGAAACATAAGGCGATGGCTGACGATTATTGCATCGGCGGGAACCTCCCGCAGGGTGGGTATAAGGGTTTGCGAAAATTTCATGGCTGTATGGTATCATTTTTTACCAATAATTGGTAGAGTTCAGGTACCATTTATGAAAGTTCCCGCCCTTTTTAACGACAAGAATTTTTACCGGAACCTTTTTGCCGTAAGTCTTCCTATCATGCTCCAAAATCTGATCAATTCCTTTGTGAATATTCTGGATACGGTGATGATAGGCCGCCTTGGAACCGTGGAGATTGCCGCGGTGGGTCTTGGAAATAATGTTTTCTTTTTTTACAGCATGATCCTTTTTGGAATCGGCTCGGGGGCGGCAATTTTTACCGCTCAATACTGGGGCAGACAGGATATTCCGGGGATACGGAAAAATACCGGGTTTTGCCTGCTGCTCAATCTGAGCGGCGCGCTGGTTTTTACCCTGCTCTGTCTCTTTTTTCCCGAAAATATCATGCGGATCTATTCACGTGATCCGGCAGTTATTGCAGCCGGAGCGGTATATCTGCGGATTCTGACCGGCTCCTTTATCCCCTTTGCCATAAGCCAGGTTTTTATCCTTACCCTGCGCTCCGTGGAAAAAGTCCGGCTTGCCATGGTAACCACCTTCATAGCTCTTTCCATAAACGCCGTACTGAACTATTGTTTCATTTTCGGTGTGGGACCCTTTCCCGCCATGGGGATCGCAGGGGCGGCTCTTGCCACGGTGATTTCCCGTATTGCCGAAATGATAGTCCTTCTTGCGGTAAGCTATGCCAAAAAATATCCTCCCGCGGGAGGCTTCCGCGAACTTATGGCTTTTAACAGCCCTTTTGTCAGCCGCTTTATTAAAATTGTCCTTCCGGTGGTGATCAATGAATTTGTCTGGGCCCTTGGGGTGAGTTTAACCAATATTATTTTTGCCCGGACCCACACCGATGCAGTTGCTGCGTATAATATCACCAATACCGTATCTCAGCTTACCTGGGTTTTGTTTATCGGACTGGGTAACGGAGTTGCCGTCCTTATCGGGAAAAAAATAGGGGAGGGCGATGAAAAAACCGCACGCGATTACGCATCCCGGATTGTCCGTTTTGCGCCGATAGTTGCCACAGGCGCAATATTCATTCTTGTTCCCCTTTCCGCTCTCTTCCCTTTCATTTTTAATGTGAATGAACAGGTACTCGTCGCAGCGCGGATCATGATCATCATTCTGGGAATTTCCTATCCCTTCCGTGCCTTTAATATGACCATGGTGGTGGGCGTCTGCCGTGCAGGAGGCGACACCATTTTTTGTACCTTCTACGATGTCGGATTTATGTGGTTAATTGCCCTGCCGCTGGCGGCCAGTGCGGCCTACTTTTTTCACGCTCCCTTCTGGGCAATCTATGTCTGCATGAGCCTTGATGATCTCTTTAAGATGTTTTTGGGATTATGGCGTTACCGTTCAGGCAAGTGGCTGCACAATGTGATTAACTAAACAATTCTATCGCTTCAACCAAACTATCGTATTGCCGCCAGACTGTAGCCATAATTTCCGGGGGCGGGTCCAGCAGATCCTTTACAAACACCGAGCGTATACCCGCAGCGGCAAGGCTCCGCAGTCCTGCGGGGGAATCTTCAAAACCGATACAGCAGGCAGCTTCTGCTCCCAATTTTTTCGCGGCCAGTAAAAAAATATCCGGGGCAGGTTTACCGTGCTCTACTTCATCTCCGCAGACAACTACCGGAAGGCGGCTCCGGATTCCTGCCTTTTCGAGCTTCCACAAGGCCTGCTGCCGGTCGGTGGAGGTTGCTACGGCTACCGGGATTTTTAATGTATCAAGGTGATCCAGCAGGGTGATAAGTCCCGGCCGGCAGGGTATTCCTGTTTTTTCGACGGTATCATAAATCAGACGGAACAGTTCATTTTTGATTTCCGTGTACGGGAATTCGGCGCCATAGGCGTCAGCAAGCACGGCGCGTGATGACGCTTCGTTAATGCCGATGATGCGGTACACTGTTTCCCGGGAAATAGTCCATCCCAGGTTTGCGGAAGCCTGTATCCAAAGGTCAACCACAGGCCGTTCGGTATCAAGCATGAGGCCGTCCATGTCAAGCAGGACGGCCCCGCTCTTATGCGACATACGCTTCGAGAACTTTCTGCCGGTTGGGATGCTGAAGGCGTTTGAGGGCTTTCTTCTCAATCTGCCTGATCCGCTCCTTGGTCAGATTAAACTGATCCCCAATCTCCTTAAGGGACATGGGGGATTGTTCTCCAAGACCGTAGCGCAGGCGGATAATGTCCGCTTCTTTATCGTTAAGGGTGTCCAGTACCGATTCAATATCATCCTGAAGGGCGTTATGTATCGCATTCTGGTCCGGGGCGCGGTAGCCCTCATCCTCGATAAAATCACCCAGTATTGAAGAATCCCGGTCGCTATAAATGGGGCTGTCCAGCGAAACCAGATCCCGGGAGATGCTGATAAGGTCTGATACATGGGACTCGTCCATGTCGAGGAGCTTGCCGATTTCCCGTATCTCCCCTTCTTCGCTGTGGCTTTCCTGCACGAGCTTACGGGCCTTTTCAATCTGAACCAGTTCGTTGGCCCGGTTAAGGGGCAGCCGGATCATCCGGGATTTTTCGCAGATCGCCTTGAGAATTGACTGGCGGATCCACCAAACCGCATAGGAAATAAAGTGGTATCCCTTTTCCACATCGTAGCGTTCCACGGCGCTTATAAGGCCGATATTACCTTCGCTGATAAGGTCCTGAAGGGGAAGCCCCTGGCCCTGATATTTCTTGGCTACATTCACCACAAAGCGCAGATTGCCGTTTACCAGCTTGTCCCTGGCGGCTTTACTGCCCTTGGCCGCTTCACGCGCGGCATTGTCTTCATCTTCCCTGCTTAAAAGGGGAATCCGGTTGATTTCCCGAAGATACATGGACAGAACATTCTCATCTGCTTTGATTTCTACGGGCCTTTTCGCTTTTCTTCCTTTTGTCACGATCATTTTCGCCTCCTGAATATGGTTCGTTCTTTGTCTATATATAAGCAAGAACCATGCCAATTAACGAAATTTCCTGTTATATTTGAAAGAATAATTAAATTTTTTCATAATTCCTTACAGGATATAGAGTTACGGTGATAAATAAGGCATATTTTGGAGATAAAAACTTCAGTATCAGGTAGAATTTTTAAAAGTATCGATAAAAAAATGTGATAATTGTTCCAAAATGACCCTATCGTTTAAAAAGGGCCATAATCAGTGTCATTTTGACACATATATTGAATAAGAAGGAATCTGAACCGCAAAGAATTAAGAAGAAATTTGAACCGCTAAGGCGAAAAAGGCGAATAAGGGAAAAAAATTATCCTTCCTTCTGCGCCTTATTCGCCTTTGCGGTTTTTATATCTTCTTCTTTGAGCCCTGCGCCTTTGCGGTTAGTTACTTTTTTTTAAGTTTATTCGACAACTGCGATAACATCGGCTATTTTGAGGATCAGGTGTTCAACATCACCTATTTTAACCTGGGTTCCGGCGTATTTATCATACATGACTTTTTGCCCGGCCTTAACGTTGATTTTTTCCTTGTCGTCACCGACATCCACCACGGTTCCCTGCTGTGTTTTTTCCTGAGCGGTGTCGGGAATGATGATTCCCCCGGCGGTTTTCGCCTCGCTTTTTTCCAGTTTGACCAAAACCCGGTCGCCTAAGGGTTTTACCTTCATATAAGTCCTCCGTTTGTTGATACTTTGTGTATATTTATAGATAGAATATACAAAAATTGGCCTGCATGGTCAAGCAAATTCATGCTTGGGACTTAAGAAATATTAACCGCGAAGGCGAAGAAGGCGAAAAAGGGAAGATAAATATTTCCCGCTCTTTTCCTTTGTGCGCCTTCTGCGCCTTTGCGGTTTCATTATCTTCATCTCTTTGTTATTGGTTTAGGCGGCTGAGTTCCAGGCGGGCGTTGAGGTTATCGGGGTCCAGTTCCAGGGCGTATTCGAGGGCGCGGCGGCTTTCGCGATCCTGGCCAAGGGATTTGAGGCAGGCGGCGATGCGAACCTGGATGCGGGAGGCGGTTTTGGGATTAGCGGTTAAACCCGAAGCAGTCTCATAGGAGTTTATCGCGGCGGCAGGGGAATGGCGGGCTTCGAGGATGCGGCCCAGATTGGCAAAAACAGGCCACGGAATTTCCTGCATTGCAGAATTATCAGATATGGACCGCAAAATTTTCTCTCCCCGGTCAAGGTTCCCCTCCTGTATCTCCCTGAGGGCTTCCTGAAGATGCAGGGCAGGCTCATCCAGATTGTTGCGGGCGGCATTTTTTTGGAGTTGGGCGATTTCACCGGTTTTTCGCTGATAGTCAAAATACCAGGCGGCCCATTGGTAAAGCCGCTGATCCGCGGGGTAGCGGCCCAGAAGCAGCCAGATTTCACTGACCACCCGGTCTGTTTCCCAATTTTCTGAGCGCCGCCGCAGGAGTTCCAGGTCGGTCAAAGCATGTGGCTGTGCGGCAGAGGCCAGCACGGCGGCGGCGGCATTGGCGTTCAGCAGGCGGCTGTAGCGGATGATGCCGAAGGTTTGGCTTGCAAGCGCAGCGGCGCCGGTACTTTTTTCGGGAGGGGGAAGGCCGGCAAGGCGTTCCAGCAGGGCGGCGGAAGCGCCGGTATTTTCGGCGGTGACTGCCAGGTTGTACAGTGCGCGGGGGTTTACGTCGTCTTCGGGAACCGGGGCGCTCAAAATGGTCCAGAGATTCCGGGCGCTGTCGGTGTAGCCCGCAAGCCATAGGGCGTCTGCTTCACGCGCGATACCGCCGGCGGTTCCGAGACGGGAAAACAGCTCCGCCGCCCGCAGGGGATCGCCAAAATCGTAAAAATATTCTGCGGCAAAGCGGATAAATTCCGGGGATGGCCGGGCCTGAGATATCTCCTGTATTTCCCCAAGCGCTTCGCCGCTGTTGCCCCGCAAAATTCTAAGGATTGCAAGGTCGGTACTGAGGGCTTCCCGTTCACCGGGGGATGCATCCCATAACAGGGGAAGGGCGGCGGAAAGCAGATCCCCCTGTCCTGTGCGGAAAACTGCGGCTGCGGCATCGGGACTCTGCATATCCCCCAATAAAACGTGCAGGCTGAGCGCCAGCGGACTGAAACGGGTTTCCGAAATCAGGGGGAGGTATTTTTTTAATTCTGTTTCCACACCGGCGGAAATGGCAGTCCGCTCGAGAATTGCCGCCGCCGCGACGGCAGCCAGAGGCTCGGAAAAGGGATATGCCGCCGCTGCCCGCTGAGCGGCAGAGCGGTAACCGGAAGTAAAGCGGGGATTGAGCCTGGCCAGCGCCCGCCGCCGCTTTAATACCGAAAGCTGCTCCTCCACCCCCCTGGCCCGTTTTTCGAGTTTATTCAGCGTCCGTTCCAGAACATCAAGGCTCTTGTCGTCAATGGCAGCAGCGGCAGAAGCAGCGCGGAGTGCGGTGT
>JAISJS010000091.1 GCA_031261385.1 Treponema sp. | reverse complement strand
GCGGTTGGCAAGCTCCTCGTCGCCCACGGGCCCGTAGGTGCTGCCGAGGAACATGTAGCCGCCGCCGGGGCCGTATTTGTCGATGACGTCGCGGACCGCCTGGCGCACCAGCTGTTCCGGCGCGCCGGGCCAGCCCGCCGGGCCCTGGGAGTCCCAGCAGCCCATGAGCACCAGGCTGTTGCCGTACTTTTTCTTGATCCCCGCAAGATCGTTGGTCACCTGCGCGGGGTTCCAGGCGGTCACGCCGTAGTCGCGCCAGTCCTCGATAAAGTCCTCGCAGCGCCCGCAGTCGTGCATGATGATGGGCAGCCCCCGCTCTATGCCGAGCTTGGCGATCCGGGCGTGGAAGGGCTTAATCACCTCCTTGAACAGTTCCACCGAGATAAAGGGGTTGTTGGCGGTGGCGGTGTCGTCCCCGATGCTGTAAATGTCCGGCTTGAGGTAGTCGATAAGGTTGCTCGCCACGGCGTAGTAGTAGTCGCAGAGGTACTCAAAGAGTGCCTTCACTTCCTCCGGCTCCTCCACCAGGGCGATCAGGCCGTCGTTGAAGCCCATGAAGGCCATGAGCTGCTGGAAGAAGCCCGCGTTGCCGCCGAAGGACAGCGCCGACTGGGCCCGGTCCACCTTGGAGTTTTCCAGCGCCTTTTTCGCCACCTCCTCCCAGTTGATCCCCGAAAGGTCCGGGGTCTTGATCACGTCCCGCCACTTGGTGATGTCGTCCAGGATAAAGACGCCGGGCTTTGGGAGCATGGCGCCGCCGGTCTCGGTGGTGGGGACGTACTCCACGCCGAACTCGTCGATGAAGCCCCCCGCCGGCGAGGGCTTGAAGGGCAGGTACATGGGCATCACCCCGGCGATCGGCATGGGGCGGGTCGCGTAGGGGTCAGGAAAGAAGGTAAAGCGCGGCACCCATGCGGGGGTTTCGCCCTTCAGCGCCTTCATCACGTTTTCTTTTTCAGTCATGGCGGTTCTCCTCAAGAATATGGATAGACAATAGTAGCGCCGAATTTGGCAAACCGCAAAGGAAATCTTGACAAAAGGGATGGGCTGTGTAAATTTTACGCAGCCCCGTGTGGCGTGATTCCATCCGTGGGGTCAGCCTCAGCTTTTGCTTTACGCCGTTTGTGTTATAATCTGCCCATGACCAGCTTACAGATAGACTACTTTCTTGAGGTGGCAAAGGGAACCAGCTTCACCAAAGCATCGGAAAAGATGTTTGTGACGCAGCCGGTCATTTCGCGGCAGATAGCCGCTTTGGAAAGTGAGCTGGGCTTTGTACTTTTTGACCGTGCTAAAAGCAGGCCAAAACTCACCCCGGCCGGCGGACTTTTTTTCAAGCTTTTCACAGAGTACAAGACCAAACTGCAAGACACGGTGCAGGAAGCAAAAGTGATTGCCACGGCGTTACCGTATGAAGTCCGCATCGGTTGCCTGGATGGGTGGTCATTGCATAGTTTTCTGCCGGAAATTATTAACAAGCTGACCCGTCATTATCCGAAATTTAAAGTGCAATTGGAAGGTAATACACCCGCCTCGCTGCTCGCTGAATTAAAAAATGGACATTTTGACGTTGCTTTTTCAGTAGTTAATAATTTTAGGGATTCACCTGAACTTTCCATTCAAAAAATTGGTGAAATACCTAAAATTTTACTTTTTTCCGTGACGATGCCACAGGCCCAGCTTGAAAAACCTCAACCTTCGGATTTTGACGGATGCGCCCTTTTTATCCCTAATGCCCGCGAAGGGTACCTTGATTATGTGCGCAGTGTGTGCCGACAAATAGGATTTAGACCGTCGGGGATAGAAGTTATGGCAAATAGTGACAGCGCAATCCAGGCTGTTTCCAACGGATTTGGCGTCATGCTGGATGATCTATGGTTGCGCGAACTGGCAAATCAAAATTTTCATTATATTTCCTTAGGTTTCAATGATTCTGTCGCTGTCGCATGGAAAACATACAATCCCAACCTGTTCGTTCATATGTTTATTGATGCCCTTATGGAACATTTTCAGTAGCAGCTCAGTTTTAAGCTATGCCCTTTTCAACATAAAAGCCATGCAAATAAAGAATTAGACTTTTCTCCAATTCAACTTTACGATAGAGAAATCTTAAAGAGCGCAGGAGAAATGCATGCTGACAAAAAGGCAGAATTTGCTGGAAACAATTCATGGAGGCAAGCCGGACAGGTTTGTCAATCAGTTTGAATTCATGGTACAGCCCTGGGGGGTAGACCCGGTGTCCCTGGGCAATCCATCGCCCTGGGAACCTGGGCAAGAAACGGTGGATGGCTGGGGTGTTACCATCAGGTGGGTGAACGGGCAGCCGGGTGCCTTCCCCGTGCATGATGCGGCGCATAAGGTGTTGAAGGATATTACCAAGTGGAAGGATACTGTTACGTGTCCAAAGGTGGTCTATCCCGCCGTAGAATGGGAAGCGACCCAAAAGATCTTTGAAGCCGTGGACCGAAAGGAACAATACGCAGCCTTTCCGATTTTTCCGGGCGTATTTGAGCAGCTTCACTACTTGATGGGCGTTGATGATACATTGGCGAATTTCTATGAAGAACCGGGTTATATGAAAGAGCTCATCGATTACATTACCGACTATGAGCTACGTTACGCTGAAGAGTACATTAAATACCTAAAACCCGATGCTGCTTTCCACCATGACGACTGGGGAACCCAGCGATCATCATTTATGTCGCCGGAAATGTTCGAAGAGTTTCTGCTGCCCGCCTACAAGAAGATCTATGGTTACTACAAGAGCCATGGCATAGAATTAATTGTCCATCATGCCGACTGCTACGCAGCGAATCTGGTGCCGTATATGATCGAGATGGGCATTGATATTTGGCAAGGCTGTATTTCCTCAAACAATGTCCCGGAGCTGGTAAAAAAATACGGCCCCAAGATTTCCTTTATGGGAGACCTTGACAATGGCGTTTTGGACAAATCCGATTGGTCAGGTGAAATTATCAGAAAAGAAGTGGAGCGAGCCTGCAGCAGCAACGGTAAACTCTATTTCATCCCTAATCTTACCATGGGAGGAGACATGAGCACCTTCCCCGGGGTATATGAGGCAACCAGCAAGGAAATCGAACGGATGAGCCGGGAGATGTGGAAATAACGCATTTTAAATTCTTATAGGAGGGTTTACGAAAATGGCTGAGATGAATTTATCTAAGGAAACAGAAAAGCAGGGTGTTTACGCAACGGCCGGCACTTGGTATGGGGCACCATACAGTCAAGTAACCAAGCTTAATGCACCCATCACACCGAGAGAAAACATGAAGCGATATCTTGCGGGTAAAAGTTACCTTTGGATACCGGATGCGCTTTGCGATCAGGTGGATATCACCCCTGACAATATACCGGATGTCGTGGCATGCGGGTATGAAGGCGGGATTGACTCCTTTGGCGTGGAGTGGGTCCCACTTCAAAACGGGCTTCCCTCTTTTGTTAAGCCGGGGGACCCGAAACTCAAGGACATTACGGACTGGCGAAATCTTCCCAAGCCCGATGTTGATTCCTGGGATTGGGAGGGCTACGGAAAACTCTACACTAAAACGCTGGGGGAGGATCGCTTTGTCCGGGGCGTGCTGCTGTCGGGATATTTTGAGCGGCTCATTTCGCTTATGGACTTTGGCAATGCGGCAATGGCTCTGCTTGATGAACCTGATGAAGTGTCTGCGCTCTTTGCGCATCTGACGGACTACAATATTGCTATTGCTGAACATTACAAAAAATACTTCCACGCCGATGGAGTTATGCTGCATGATGATTGGGCATCACAGAGATCGCCATTCTTTTCTCTTGATAC
The DNA here is from genome assembly GCA_031261385.1 of Treponema sp. Classification (GTDB taxonomy): domain Bacteria; phylum Spirochaetota; class Spirochaetia; order Treponematales; family Breznakiellaceae; genus JAISJS01. The sequence goes on along the minus strand of JAISJS010000091.1, from coordinate 4,455 downwards.
GGTGCGCCGTTTAATTGTGCCCCATATGAAACGCCTGGTTGATCGCGTTCATGAGATTGGCCTGGTATTTACCCATCATTGCTGCGGAAACTGTTTTGACTTAATTCCTGCAAGCATCGAAACCGGCGCGGATACCTGCCAACTACAGGAGAACACAATGGATATTGCGAAGGCCATCGAAACATACGGCTCTAAAATTGTGATCGAAGGCTATTGGAGCCTTCCCGAAAGCACCGTAGAGGAAGTCGTAAAACAGTTTGTTACTGATATTGTCAAAAAAATGGGAAGCAGTCGCCGGGGGCTTTACTCGTTTTATGAAACCCTGCCGGACAGGAGTTTTGATGCGAGGGAATACGCTTACCGTGAAGCCAGAAAACTTATTGAGGAGAACTTATGAGCATACAATCAAGCAAACTGAAAAACATATTGATTGTCGCCACCTTGTCGCTGTCCACCATGGCGATTATGGGGGATATGGTGATAATCCCGATAGCCGGCAATCTGTTCGCCGACTTTGCCGACACGAACATCGCAGTACTGAATTTCATACTATCAGGACCGGCCTTGATAGGTGCCCTTAGTTCACTGCTGTGTGGAAAGTTGATGTACTACGTTAATAAAAAGATTTTGTTGATCATAGCGTTTTTGTGCTTTATGGTCGGCGGTATTTTCGGCGATGTCCTTCACAATCCTTTCTTCATGGCTGCCATGCGGGCTTTGGTGGGCATAGGCGTTGGCGCGATTATGGTTGTTTCCCTTGCAATCATATCGGATGTTTTTATTGATGAGAAAGCCCGCAGTTCCATGGTTGGTATATACAACGGCTTAATGGCCGCTGTTGGTGCCCTGCTCGGCTGGGTTTCCGGCATGGTGGCTTCCATTGAGTGGCGACTGGTGTTCCGCATATACCTTGCTTCTATTCCGATACTGTTGTTGATACTATTATTTATTCCGGCAAAAACAAAAGCTGTCGGCAATACACAGGAAGAGGAGGGGAGCAAGGATGCTGAGAAGATGCCATGGGGCAAGCTGCTGTTTTTAGATGCTGCATTTTTTATTTACAGTTCAGTTTACTGTATCGTTTATTATCAGGTGGCCATGGTTATAGAAGACAAGGGAATAGGCGATCTTGCCCTGATTGGCATCATGTCCGCCCTTGGCACCGTTGGGAGTTTTGTGGCATGCTCGCTGTTTGGCCTGTATTATAACAGACTAAAGCGGTTTACGCCGGCAATCGGCTTTGCGGTTATGGCTTTTAGCTACTGGCTGCTCTACGGCGCATCCGGCCCCGCCGCTGCCTGTATTGCGTGCACCCTGCTTGGCGCAATGTTCGGATTGGGTATGTCGTATTACATGATGAGCTGCACCGTAATAGTCCCGCCATCACAAATTCCAATGGCTATCAGTATTACCACAACCGTGATGAGCATTGCGACATTCCTGTCAACCTATTTCAGTGCCGGTCTGCAGGGCATCATGGGGGTGTCAAGCATTACGGCCATAATTCCCGTATTGATCGTGGTGTTGGTTATTGGCGCGGCAGTATCATCGGTCGGCGCCATAAAAAATAGCGTTAAGGAACATGGAGGCAACAAATGACCAGTTTATCGCCAAGAGAAAATTATTTGAGGACCCTGCGCCACGAAAAAAACGAGTATGTGCCTTTTTTGAGCTGGGGGATGGGGTCTGCTGCCGACGCCGCAATTGCAGGGGTGCTTTCGCCCACCGATTCCGGGCAGGAATTCACCGGGTTTAGGGATGGTTACGGTGTCCGCTGGGTTGCCAGCGACACCGCAGTCGGGGGGAAGATACCCGCCCCTGGGGAATTTATCCTCAAGGATGTTACGCGGTGGAAGAAGGACATCGCCATTCCCGATGTTGAAAAGTACGATTGGCAAAAATTTGCGGAACAGGAATACGCCATTTTCAATATAGACCGGGACAAGCAGGCGGTTGCCTTTTTGGCCAACGCCGGTGTTTGGGAAAGGCTTGCCGACCTTATGGGTTTTGAGGAAGCCATGGTCGCCCTTTTGGAGGAGCCCGAAGCCTGCAACGAACTTTTTACGGCTATTACGGACCACAAGATCCGTCTGGCGGAAAAGGCGGCGAAATATTACCATGCCGATGTCTTTATCAACTTTGACGACATTGCCACGGAGCGGAATCTTTTTATGTCCCCTGAAACCTTCCGTACTATGATAAAGCCCCACTGGAAGCGGCTGCACAACGCGGTAAAAAATCTGGGGATGATCCCTGTCCAGCATATCTGCGGGTATGCGGAACCCTGTATAGAAGATTACATTGAAACAGGGGCGGAGGGCTGGAATTCTACCCAGCCAAGAAATGATATCGTGAAGCTTCTTGATAAATACGGCGATAAATTTGCTATCGAAGGGGGTTGGAACACAAACGCGAAACCTTCCCTGCCTGATGGCACGATTGAGGATGTCAAGGCTGAGGTGGAACGCTGCTTCCGGGAATACGGCGGCAAGAAGGGGTATATTTTCCTGCCCCTCATACTTGCTTCCACGGACATGAAGGACATTGACGCAAAGAACGCCGCGATCATTGAGACCGCAAACAAAATCCGCTTCGCGGGAAAATAAATAAAATACCCGGACGCTGTCCGGGTGTTTTATTTGGATCCCTGCTATCTACCGTTAAGGGGATGTTATAATGGCTGATATGTCCAAAATCAGGCAAGCGATGATTGATGCATTTCCCAAGGAAACCTCTAATTACGGACAGCCAATTGATTTTAAGCAACTATATATCCCGCTGGAACATGAGGATGCGTTACGGCTTGATTGCAATTTGATTGTTGGCGCCAGGGGAGTCGGCAAATCAACCTGGACATCAGCCTTGGCGGAGCCACAGTCGAAATCGATCATTGGGGCTACTATATCGGAACTTGAAAACACACAGGTGCAGAAGGGGTTTTCGGAAACCGTTGAAAAGGAGCTATATCCTGAACAAACTATATTTGCCGACCTTATGCGGAAACAATATAATCCCGCTGAAATATGGAGGGCAGTCATTGCGCGCTGCTTGTCAAAAATAATCAATCTTCAAATTCCCTGTGATAATTGGGTGTCAAGTGTTTCATGGGTAAAAGACAATCCAGAACCATTTGTAAATATCTTGGAACGGGCAAACGAGCAGTTAAAAGGAAATAATAAAAAAGGGCTTATTATATTTGATGCGTTAGATCGCACCAGCAATAATTGGCAGGAAATGGATACCATTGTCCGTGAATTGCTGAAACAGGTTCTCTATCTAAAGGCTTTTTCAAATATATCCGCAAAAGTGTTTCTTCGGGAAGATCAATATTCACGGAATATAACAAATTTCCCTGACGCGTCAAAGTTACTGGCAAACAAGGTGGAACTAACTTGGCAAATGAACGATCTGCATGGCCTCCTTTGGCAGTGTCTATGCAATGCGCCCGGCGAAGGCGGAGTTATTCTTCGTGGGCTTTATAAAGAAGTGGTAGGAAAAGAACCAATTCGGCAGGGTGAAGTTTGGCTGTTGCATGATGAGGCAAAGCGGGAGGGTGATAATCAGCGTTTGCTCTTTGAAAAGCTTGCAGGCGAATGGATGGGAAATAACTCCCGCAGGGGATCGACTTATTCGTGGATCGTAAAGCATCTTGCGGATGGTACGGGGCGCACTTCTCCAAGATCCTTTTTGGTGGCTATAAAAAAGGCTGCTGAAGAATCCTTAGAAAGGGATTCGATATATCCTTTGCATTACGAAACGATACGGCAAGGGGTGCAAGAAGCTTCTCGCAATCGTGTTGAAGAAGTTGCGGAGGATTATCCCTGGGTAAAGGATATATGCGGCAAACTAAATAATCTAAATGTTCCTATAGAATTTGACAGCATTAAGGAGCGGTGGATTGAAAAATATCCGAACGGCCCCAGGGATATAAAAACAGACCATCTCCCGCCACAGAATGCTGATGATGGGTGGATTGGCATAATGGACGAGCTTATCCGAATTGGCTTGTTTGATAAAATGCGTGATGGACGTTATAACATGCCGGATATATATAGGGTTGGTTTTAAGCTTGGGCGCAAAGGGGGAGTCAAACCGGTCAAGTAAGCCAGAGGGAGGGCTTACAAAAACGCCCCATCTGTATTAAATTCACCCCATGGAAAGAACCGAATCTCTTCCCAAATGGGACTTGTCTACTATATATAATTCCTTTGATTCCCCGGAATATAAGCGGGATCTGGCCCGGCTTTCCGAAAAGATCGCTGCATTCCTGCATTTGCTGGAAGAGCCCCTGCCTATTGGTCCCGGCTTAGCCGCCGCTTTGCTTGGCCTTATTGAATCCTACGAGGAGGCGGGGGATCTGGGCGAAAACCTTGCCGCCTATGCGGAGGCGGTCTACACCGCCGATACCCGTGACGGCCGCGCCCTGGCGGAGATCAACGCCATCGACGAAGCAGC
>JAISJS010000030.1 GCA_031261385.1 Treponema sp. | reverse complement strand
GGGTTGGTTTATTGAACTGGTGATTGTTGCGCCGGAAAGCGCTGCGTTGCCGCCGGAAAATGCGGCGGAAACCCGAAAAAGCCTCCTGGATCTCCTTGAAAAACTGGAAATTACGCGCGAAAAGATCGAAAAACGGCCCTATACGGTTATGCTCCGGGCCTTGTGAAAAACTGAAAATATAAGCATACTTTCTATTATACAACGTTTGGATAAATGGAGGTCTGAATTGCCGGAACCAAACTACCAGCGGCCCAGCTGGGATGAGTATTTCATGGAAGTCTGCGACGCCATTTCCAAGCGGGCAACCTGTGACCGGGGGCGTTCAGGCTGTGTCATCGCCAAAAACAACCAGATCCTCGTTACCGGATATGTAGGCGCCCCTGCGGGGCTTCCCCACTGCGATGAAGCAGGCCATCAGTTCAAGAAAATGCTCCACGAAGACGGCTCCGTCACCACCCACTGTGTCAGAACCGTCCATGCAGAACAAAACGCTATCTGCCAGGCCGCCAAGCGGGGAATTTCCATTGAAGGGGCCACACTGTACTGCAGAATGACCCCCTGCAGAACCTGCGCCATGTTAATCATCAACTGCGGCCTTGTCCGGGTAGTATGCCAGCGGCGCTATCACGACGGGGAGGATTCGGAAGCCATGTTTGCCGCGGCGGGGATCAAACTGGAATATGTCTATAATGAGATGCAGCAATATGAACAACAGTAATACCGGTAAATCATTCCTTTTCAGCCTGATAGCAGGCGCAGGCGTCTGCGCCGCCGCCGCCGTTTCTTTGGGCGTACAAATCCACCTTGCGGGAAACATCAGTGCGGATGCGGCCGGCATACAGGCGTTCAAGGGACTGCTCCTTTGGGGCGGGATAATAAACATAGCGCTTTTTGTCCTTGGCTTTGTTATCCTGCTGTTCCGTAACAGGGCGCTGTCCGGCAAACTTGATACCCTCTCCGGCCTTGTACGTCCGCTGGCGGAAAAAAACTTTTCCGCCCTGCTGCAAATTCCGGAGTCCAAAAGCGGCGCAGAAAAAGCGGCAGATGAAATCGAGCTGATCGAATCCCTGCGATCCCTCGGAAAACTTTTTGAATCACTCAAGACGATGGCCGGCCGAAGCGCCGAAATGGGAAATGTGCTGCGGGATGACGGCAATGAACGGGATGCCGTCCTTAAACACCTGGGCGAACTTACCGACAAAATTGCCGGGCAGTTTTTTGAAATTGAGTCCACCGTCGATCAGGGCATCGAATCCCTTGGAGGTATCGAAGGCTATCTTACTACCCTGAATGAAAATTCGGGCAATCAAGCGGCGCTTCTTCTGGAGACCGAAAGCAAACTAACCCAATCCTCGGATCTTTCAAAAAGCGCCGCTGCGCGGATACATGAAAGCGCCGGTAAGGCGGAACTGCTCCGGGAGGAAATTGGCGCCGAAGAGGAACAGGCGCAGGAAGTCAACGACCTTGTCAGGAACATTGCCCGCGAGGTGGAAGGAATTTCCGAAATGACTGCCATTATCAATCAGATCTCTGAACAGACCAATATGCTTTCGATGAATGCCGCCATAGAAAGCGCCCATGCGGGGCAGGCGGGAAAAGGTTTTGCCGTAGTAGCAGAGGAGATCCGCAAGCTGGCGGAGTCCACCAGAGAAAATGCCGCCCGCATCCACGAGGAAGTGCTTTCGATAAACAAAAACACCCAGGGGGCCCTTAAAGCCAGCGAAAGCTCCTTTGGGACCTTTAATACGCTGACCGCCAGGATAAGCGAGCTGGCAAAGGAACTGGCAGAGATTTCATCTTCCGCCTCAGAAACCAACGGCGTCAATTCCGATATCCTTGCCTTTTTCCGGGAATTTTCCTCCAGCAATCTGCGGCTTAGGGACGGGGGCGTCGATAGTATTGCCCATAGTCACAGTTTCCGCGGTTCCCTTGAAATGATTAAATCTCTTTCGGATACCACAAGGGCGGAGATCAAGGAGATCCATTCCGGCACCGCCGAGGTCCTGGACAATATCAGGAATACCCAGGACCGGATCATCAATGGTCTTAACGAAGCAGGGGAAATTTCAAATATTATCCCCGGCAAACCTGTTGTATTACATGCGGGGGAAATTACCGCCGTTTCCAAAACGCTTGACGATGATAGTAAAGGGTATTCGGACAGCAGGGAAGTTACGGTAAAACAGCCCCCGCGGACAATATTTTAATTTACTTGAGTTCCAGCAGAATACGGAATTTAAGATATATTTCTTCCAGCGTGCGCCGGGGGCCCGGAGCGGAGATACGTTTGCGGAAAAGGCCCGCCGCTCTCCTATCGATAAAGAAATCATAAATACCCCGGGGGTTATCTCCCCGTACCAGGGCATAGGAAGGTTTTGAACCCAAATAGGAACGTATCTCATCGTAACCGACAGCGGAAACGCCAAAACGCGCCAGACGGGAACGGACCTGCACTATCTCTTCGTAAGAAAGGCCGAAAAGGAATTCTTCCAGCGCCCACCTTGTTTCATTGTTAAGCGACTCTCCTATCAGAAAATCCCGCCAGTCATCGCCCATGTCAAAGGAAATCCGCAGTAATTCGCTTGTGCCATCCATGGTGCCAAAAACAGGGGGAGCTTCATCCCTGGCAATCCAAAGGTTGATAAGGGCCGGAAGGTGATGAATCGCCCTTGGATCGATGCCGCTGTCCCAGAGGGAAATAAGGTCATGGGTAAGGCGTACCTTGGTATCATGGGAAAGAAACTCATCCTCCAGACAGGAGAAGTACACATCTTCTGCCATGAGGGTGCAAATCACGGAAAAAATAATTTTTCGTGTGGGAATATAAAATTCGGAAATTTCACGCACAAGGTAAGAGAGCAGGGAAAAGGCATGAAACTTTGCCACAAGGAAGCTCCTGACCGCCACGACTTTGGTCGGAATATGGAGGAGGTGCGAGGCGGAAGAAAACCCGCAAAGAGCCTCGATAAGTTTTTCCTCATCCCGCGCTTCCCCATGCAGCAACTGGGTATTACGCACAGAAGGATATTGCGAAACCGCCGTCCCCAGGCTGTTCAGACATTGAAACCGTTCCCGTACCAGTTCCGCATCGGCAGGATTTTTATAATGAAGCCAATCTTCAACTTCCCATACCAACTGATCCTCATCTTCAGTGAGAACCAGCGTGGTCGGGAAACTTTGTGGATCGGTAGTCAGCATATATATATAACGTATCCCGCAAATTCAGATTTATCAAGTAAAAAATGATTTTTTTTAACTTTTTGCAATAAATTTCACGATATAATCCGGAAAGCATTGCAAATAGGCCGTTTTACACGATATACTTAACTACCTCTATCCGTGCGATAAGGATAGCCGGGGGTGCACCGGTTTCGACTGGTACGATTCGGGGTACAGGCTGCAGGTGGAGTGCCGATCTCCTGATTCGGCAACAATTTAATTGCCGACAACGACAATTACAACTACGCCTTAGCTGCGTAATTGCGTGGGACCGTTCCGCCGCCTTGAGG
>JAISJS010000313.1 GCA_031261385.1 Treponema sp. | reverse complement strand
TCCAGTTCAATAAACCAGCCCAGGCCCCGTACTTCGGAAAGTTCCGCCCGTATAACATCACCGTCTTTTCCGGCGCAGTTCCAGGCCCACCCCTGTTTGTGCTTGCCAATCCCCGGGGCAAGGCCCAGCCGCCCCAGAAGCTCTTCAAAAACTCCGGCGTCGGATACGGTAAATTCACGCTCCTGGTTTACTTCGATTCCGTCGGCGCCGGGGGGTTCCCGTATTTTATACGTTACCAATGTGGTTTGCCTCTGTTCTGCAGGCGCTGTTCCGAAGGGACCGTTATTTTCCCGCCTGACCCGCAGCCCCGAAGGGGGAAGCGCCGGGCCGTTCCCCGAAACCGCTTTTTCAGCGAGGGGAAACCAGTAGGTATCTTCCTTTTCGTAGGAACAATCCGCCTTTCCAAAGGCAGAAAGCCGTGTTTTCAGCAATTCCGGCTCATCAACCCGGGCTTTTACTTCGATTTCAAGGGCCATATAGTCTCCTTATCGGCAATTACGAATTATTGGTTTTTACCCGATTTTAGTATGTTAATCCGATTAAATGTAGTATATTACAGATACCGGATTTTTCCGAGCCAAAGGCTCTTGCGTTGAAAATGAAACCGCGGTATAAATTTCTTTGTATGCAGCATTTAAATGCGGTATATGAATCCGTTAGGATAGTATTATAAAAAAGGATGAAAGTACCGATAATGATCCAATATGAACCATCGATGCGGATTTTTCTCTCTTTTTTTGCTGATTGCGGTGTTTTCCTTCGCGGAAGATACGGAGCACGTGGTAGAGAAGGGGGACACGGTATATTCCATTTCCCGCTCCTTCAGGATAAGTCCCGAGGACCTTATGAAATATAACAATATCACTGACGCTTCAAAGCTCCCGATAGGTAAGCGGCTTAAAATACCCGCTGCGGCTTCCCCAAATACAGATGCAACGGTAACATCCAATGTCACGCAGCCTGCCTCTTCGCAGCCGGCAGCCTGGGCAGAATACCGGGTAGTCAAAAATGACACACTTTACAGCCTTGCCCGCCGGTACGGTGTTCCGCTGAAAGATCTTCTGGATAAGAACAATTTTTCGCAGAACCATGTTCTAAAAGAAGGGGAACTGATACGTGTTCCCGCAGATTCAGGCGTATCGCCTGCCAAAACAACGACGGCAGCGGGGCCGCCGGCCTCCCCGGCGGCGGCGGGTAAAACTCCGGCCCCCCCCGCCGCCAGGGCGGCCGATACATCCCTGCGCTGGCCCGTTACGCCAAAGGAAATTTCATATATGACCGGAAAATTAAACGGGGTAGTGCTGGAGGGTGTTAGATCCGAATCAGTAAAGAGCCTTACCCAGGGAACGGTTGTATCGGCGGGGCCGTATCGCGGCTTTGGGAGGGTAGCTATTGTTCAGGTAACAGGAGGTTATTTATACGTATACGGCGGTTGTGAAAGTCTGTCGGTTAAGGAAGGGGATAGAGTCGGTCCCGGGACGGAACTCGGAAAACTGGGTGTGGATGCGGTTTCATCAAAACCGCAGCTCTTCTTCCTGGTTTACCGAAGCAACGTTCCCATCGATCCCGCAAAAGCTCCCCGGGCTTAAGGAGAAATTTTCACAAAAATTTATCAGAAAAACCGGCTAGAGTTAAAAAATGGAAAAAGCCTCAGGAAGGTGGTAATATGTCAAAAACAGGATCTAATGCAGAGAAAATAGAACGGAAAGTTCTAAGAAAAGGGGTCGTACCGCACCGTATGAACGACGCAGGCTCAAAGACCGAAGGAATAAAAAAACGCTCCGGCATCCCGCTGGTTCAGAAAAATCAAAAAAAACCAAAGGCCTCCCGGGAGACCGATCCGCTGGCATTGTATTTCAAGCAGATTTCAAAATTCCCGCTCTTAACGATGCAGGAAGAACAAAGCATCGGTGAAAAAATCGTGACAATCAAAAACGAGATTTCCGGACTTGCCTCTGCCCAGCAGGAAAAAGAAAACGCCGCTTACCGGAAAAAGAAAACAGAGTTGGAAAGCTCCCTGCTTTTCTATAAAAATAAAATGATAAATGCAAACCTCCGCCTCGTGGTTTCCATTGCCAAAAATTATCAGCACCGGGGCCTGTCCCTTTTGGATCTGATTGATGAAGGGAACATCGGCCTTATCGAAGCGGTGGAACGTTTTGACTATACCCGCGGCTGCCGGTTTTCTACTTACGGCACATGGTGGATCAGGCAGGCGATCATCAAAAGTATCGCCGACAAAGGCCGGGTCATCCGCATACCGATTCACATGCTTAACACCATCAAGAAATGCTACTTTGTTGCAAAACAGCTTACCCAGGATCTGGGCCGGGACCCGAGCGACACGGAGCTTTCCGAATACCTGGGTGTTCCCGTTTCCAAGGTCAAGGAGATAGTCAAACTTTCCCAGGAGACCACGAGCCTTGATACCATCGTGGACGATGGAAACCTTACCCGCCTTGCAGACCTTATCAAGGATGACACCATGGCGGAACCTTTCGAGATGGTCTTTTCGATGACCCTCCAGGAAACCATGGGAAATATTCTTTCTCACCTTTCTGACCGGGAGATGAAGATTATCCAGCTCCGTTTCGGCCTGACGGGGGAGGGGCCCCTGACCCTTGAAGAAACCGGGCGGATTCTCGGAATTACCCGTGAACGGGTCCGGCAGATACAGGAAAAGGCGACGTTTAAGCTGCGCGGCTTAAAAGAGCTTATCGAATTAAAAGAGAATCCTTAAAAAATGCGGGCGAGCCAGGTGGAGAGTGCGGGGATATAGGTTACCAGCAGTACCACGGCAATTTGTATAAGCAGAAACGGAAACACATAGCGGCAGATGTCCACAAATGACTTCCTGAAACGGTATGAGGCAAGAAAAAGATTGAGCCCCACCGGGGGAGTCAGGAAACCTACCTCAAGGTTTACGATGAAGATAATGCCAAGGTGTACCGGATCTATTCCATAGGCGAGCCCCAGGGGAACGACCAGCGGCAGTATGATAAGAATGGCGGAAAAAATATCCATAAGGCAGCCGACAACCAGCAGGGCAAGGTTGAGCAGGAGAAGAAAAACATATTTTGATTGAATGTTCGCCAGCATCCATTCGGCAAGGTGCGCCGGGGCATTGGTGTCGATGATATAAAAAGAAAGGGATTGGGCAAGGGCAAGGATCGCCAGAACCCCGCCTATGATCGGCACTGCTCTCAGAAATACCCGGGGGATATCGGTAAACTTGATGTCCTTGTGAACGATTACCTCGGTAATAAAAATATATACCACCGCTACCGCGCCGATTGCCACAAGGTTGAGGATGCCGGTGAAATAACAGACAATAAGAATAAAGGGCAGGATAATTTCCGGAATCGAATCTTTTAAAGAAAAGAGGGCCTTTTTTGCGTGAAAGGGCTCCACGGGAATTTTTATTTTTACCGAGGCGATAATTCCGAAAATAATCACCGCGGCAACGAGGATAATGCCGGGGATAAGGCCCCCCATAAACATATTGATAATGCTTATTGAGTCTGCTGCCCCAAGGTACCGCATTGAAACCGATAAATTGGCCCACACAAGAATCAGGGGAAGGCTTGGCGGGAACATAAGCCCGACGCTCCCGACAGATGTTAAAAGGCCGATGGAAAATTTTGGCGGGTACTTGCCGTGTTCGGAGAGGATCGAAAAAAGAATGCCTCCCAATGCAAGGATCGTAACTCCCGAAGCGCCGGTAAACGAAGTAAAGAACGCGCAGATGATCACCGCGGCGATGACCATTCCTCCGGGAATCCAGCTGAAGAGGGCGCGGAAAGCGGTGACCAGCCGTTCACCGGCGCGGCTTTCCGAAAGGAAAAAACCCACCAGGGTAAAGAGCGGTATGGCGATGATATTGTCATTGGTAAGGGCCGAATAGATATCGGTTGATACAATGTCAACCTGGTTCCCCGCCGCTTCAAGGAGCAGCAGTACAATTCCCGCCATCACCACAAAGAGGGGGGTCCCCGCAAGGGCGGCGGCAAAAAGAAAAATTATTGCAGGGGTTTTTATGTACCAGGCAATATCGTAGAACGTCTCCATGAGATTATCTGCCCATTGGGGAAGATCGTATTCCCAGAAAAATTTGGCAAGTGAGGGGAATGAAGCAAGGACTCCGAGCAAAATTACCAGTACGGGAAAGATTTTTTTCCATCCGGTAAGGCCGGTACGCCGGGCAAAACGGATGGCAATTATTCCGTAGCCTATGGGGAAAACCAGTGCAAAGATCCGGTCGGGCAAAAAACTGATGATACGCCCTGAAAGGCCGATTTTAATAAACGCCGGGGCGCTCAGGGCGAGGATCGTAACCACAAACGCGGAAAGAAGGTTTGTTGGGACACGAAGATATTTTTGAATTTTAGCGCCGGCAAAATATTGAACCAGCGCAATGGAAAGATGGCCCTGGTTTCTCGTAGTGATCATTCCCGCAAACATTCCCGCCCACAGGAGCATGTGGGTCAGGAGGGCCGATGAGCCGGGGATACTTATGTTAATTTTAAACAAATGCCGGGCAAAAAGGGAAATGAGTTCCCAAATGGGCAGCAGGGCAAGGACAACAAGGGAGAAGATGCAAAAGGCGTTTTCAATCCTGTACAGTACTTTTCCGGCAGGACTGACTTTTTCTTCCGGAATCGCCTCTCCTTGTTCTGTCTGTCCTTCTTCCTGCCCGTTTGCCATGAGTTACCTTTCCTGCCTGTAATTCTGCAAAATTCCCAAAATTCGTTCGTACATCTCCTTATGGAAAATACCGCGGTTCGCCATTTCGGGAAGGTATCCCTGAACGTCACGGTACCACTCCGCCTCCTGGGCGGCGTTCATTTCGTTCAGGATAAGGCCGTTCTGCAGCATGTCCGCAATAGCGTCGGTCTCGCTTTTTTGAAAAGAGTCTTCGATTTCGGCGCCCGCTTTCCGGGCCGATTCCATAAGCTGACTCCGGTACTTTTCGGGAATATTTATCCAGGCCTTTCTGCTCATCAATACGCCGCCCATGAAGGGAGCAAGGTTGACCGGGCTTAAGTTTTTGGCAACCCGGTAAAGCTGAAATGCAGAAGCGGAAATGGGGCTCTGATATACGGCATCGATCATGCCGCTGTTAAGCCGCTGGGGAACATCGGGTAAGGAAACCGGAACCAGGTTGTACCCCATCGCCTTGAAGGCATCCATGATCTCATGTTCATCGGGGCTGGTGCCCAATTTAAGCCGGCGGAGATCGTTGGGAACAAAGACGGGGGACCGGGAAAATATTTTTACCCACCCGGCCTTGACCCATACAAGGTTTATATACCCTTCCTGTTCAATACGGGCATTCAGCGTCGGGCGCACTTCTTTTAACACCGCATCCATTTCATCATCGTCCCGTATAAGCAGGGGCACACTCAACGCCATTATTTCCGGAGCGATGGAGTTAAGGGCCATACTGGTTAAAATGGCAGCCTGAATTTTATCCTGCCGCAGCTTCATCAGATAATCCCCTTCCGAACCGGGGTACTGGTGAAGTATGTGGAGGTTCACTTCTCCATTGGTTATCTTTGCCCAATCGGCGGCAATACGATCCAGGATCCGTCCCCAGGGTGAATTCCGCGGAAGGGAGGACGCCAGATTAATCGTAACCGTACGCGGGCGCTGTGCGTGGAGCAGCTCCGGCGGGACGGTAAAACACATAAAAAAAACACAGCTGATAATAAACAAACGGCTTACAGGGAAATTTTTTTTCATCGCAAAACTCCTTTTTTAATACGGTACACTTTTAATCTGCATTACCATCTTCCGAATCAAACTCTTCCAAATCAATAAAATAATCAAGGGCATTGTCCAGGAGCGAGCGGGCTTTGCGCTGGGAAATGGTATTAACCAGCCGGTTCGAGGTATTTTTTTTGCTGTTTATTGCAAGGGCTGCTTCAAGGTATTTTTTAAAGCCGGGATAATCCTGATTGGGGATTGAAACAGACTGGGCATACGAAACATAGGGCCCGGCAAGTTTTCCTCCGGCTTTTTCCAGAGCCCGCTTGAAATGTGTATCCACACGGGTTTTGTCACCTCCCAGGGGTTCGGGAAGGGAGGACAGAGCCAGAACATAGAAATCATCCAGGGCGCCTGAGTTAAAATCCGGGTCCAGTGCATAGGCCCTGTCAATGTAGAACATCAGATCCGGCGCCCGGCGGCCGAGTTTCAGGTTAAAGGGGTCAAGGGAATAGGCAGAAAGATAACCTGCCGAAACCCAGTAAAGATTAGGAACATCGTCCTTTTCCATTTTGGCAAGATAGGGGTCCAGGGTATTGTTGGCGGAAGACACCTCCGCAAAACCGGGGTACTTCCTGTTGAGTCCGTCGTACAGGATATCGGCGCCCCGCAGGTAAAGCTTTTGCGCTTCTTCAAGGGCGTCAATGCGCTCCTGATATTGCAGAGGGGGAAGGAATTCCGCAGGCCCCTGAACAAAGGCATTGGCATACATCACATACAGGGAACCCGTTTCCAGGATCAGCGCCTGATCGTCGGGTTTTTTTGCCAGCCTGGCTTCGTTTTTTTGGATGACCTTGGGAATGGAAGGTCCCACCGCTTCCGGAGACATACGCATCGCCATCTGGTTGATTGAACACCCCGCCCAAAGAACCGCTGCGGCAATACAAAGAAAAAATAAAAATTGGTTTTTTAATATGCGTCGTTTCATAGCAACTCCTTGTATCATACTTTACGCCATCAAAACAGCGCACATACACTAACGTACCGCGGGTTTGGCGGCCCCGCAGCACTGAATAAATATTTTCATGCAGACCAGGGCGTCATCCTCCGCCCGGTGAGCGTTGGCAGTGTCAATCCCGAGACCTGAGGCCAGATCCTGTAAATTGTATTTTCCGCGGTTTGGAAAAATCCGCCGGGCAATAAGGAGGGTATCGGCAATCTGATTCGGAAGGGCAGGGAAGGGCGGGGCCCAATCCGCTTTTTCCGGGCCATCGCTGCCCGTGCTAAAAAGATCATCCTCTTTGGACGCGCCGGTTTTTTTTGCCGCCGCGTACAGAAGGCTTAAGTTTTCGTTGACAAAGCCGCAGTCAAATTGCGCGTTATGGGCAACGATAACCGTACCTTTTATAAAGCGCAGAAAGTCAGGAAAAACCACTTCCAGCGGCGGCTGGCGGATAAGCATTTCATCGGTGATGTTGTTCACCTTGCCTGCTGCTTCGGGCATGGGGATACCGGGGTTTATCAATGTTGAATAACGGGCGATAAGTCCCCGTTTGTCGAATTTGACGCAGCCGAATTCCACAATGCGATCCTGTTTTGGATCGAGTCCCGTGGTTTCAATATCGAAGGCGGTAAAGACCGCCCCCGAAAGATACGCATCAAACGCCCAGTCGTAGGATTCCAAAACACTAGTCGCCTATAACCGCACGTATATCTTTTTTGATAGCCTCAAGTTTCCGCCCTGCTTCAGCTTTTGCGTTTTCCAGGCTTCCGCTGCCCGTTTCCGCGCAGCACGTCGCGTAGAATTTAATTTTCGGTTCGGTGCCGCTGGGCCGGGCGCTTACCACGGTTCCGTCGGCAAGAAAAAATTGAAGCACATCGCTTGGGGGGAGGCCGTCTGCGCCGTTGGCAAGATCCCGCACTTTTTTCACGGCGATGCCGCCGAGCGTTGCGGGAGGATTGCTCCGGTATTTTTCCATAATGCCGTTCATAATGGCAGGCCCCTCGGGTCCCTGGAAATATTTGGAGATGCCGAGCTCCTGCCAATACCCGTTCTGCACATACAGTTCATCAAGGCGGTCCAAAAGCCCCTTCCCCTGACTCCGCCAGTACAGGGTCATCTCGGCGGTGAGGGCAGCGGCGGAAACCCCGTCTTTATCCCGCACCTCATTTTCGACAAGGTAGCCGTAGCTTTCTTCGGTGCCGAAGACAAAGGACTTTCCCTTACCGTCAATTTCGCATTGCCGCATCACACCGGCTATCCATTTAAATCCGGTAAGACATTCGATACATTCCGCACCGTAGGATTCGGCAACCCGCTTCTGCATTCCCGTTGTAACAATCGTGTTGACCATTACCGGTTTGGGCGGTGTCCTGCCGGTTTCTTCAAGCGAAAGGAAAATATAATCGGCAAGGAGCACCCCCATCTGGTTTCCGGTTACCAGCGTATACTCGCCGCCCTTTGCCGCGCCGCGGCTTGGCACCGCAATACCAAAACGATCCGCATCGGGGTCGGTAGCCATCACTACATCGGCCCCTTCTTTTTTACCCAGGTTGACCGCCATCTCCAGCGCCGCAGCTTCCTCGGGGTTGGGGAAGGATACCGTGGGAAAGTCCCCGTTTCCGTCCCGCTGTTCCGGCACTGTGATAACCTTGAGGCCCAGATCGCCGAGCACTTTTTCCACGTGCATTGCCCCGGTGCCGTGGAGCGGGGTGTAGACAATTTTTACCTCAGACGCTTTTGCCTTGATAAGCTCCGGACGGAAAAGCCGGCTCTTTACCATAGCCTGATACGGTTCATCAATTTCCTTGTCAATTATTTTGATACGCCCCTTCGATTTGGCGGCGTCAAAATCTTCTTCGTTAATTGTTTTGACCTTGTTGACTTCGTCAATGATCCCCGTGTCGTGGGGGGGGATCACCTGGGAGCCGTCGTTCCAATACGCCTTGTAGCCGTTGTACCTGGGCGGATTATGGCTGGCGGTAACGACAATCCCCGTATCGGCGCCAAGTTTGCGTATGGCGTAGGAAAGTTCCGGGGTAGGCCGCAATGCGCTAAAAAGGTATGTGGTAATTCCGTTGCCGGCAAAAACACTGGCCGCCCCTTTTGCAAACTCATCAGAATAATGGCGGCTGTCATAGGCAATCACCGCGGAGAGCTTTCCCGCGGCGGCTTTTTCGGGAAAGGCCTTTTTAAGGTACGCGGCAAGCCCCTGCGTGGCGCTTTTGACCACCAGGGTATTCATCCGGTTATATCCGCCCCCAATGACCCCCCGCAGGCCCCCTGTCCCGAATTCCAGATCCCGGTAGAACCGGTCCTCAAGCTCCTTCCAGTTATCCGGATTTTCCTGCGCTCCGGCGAGGAGTTTTTCAACCGCTGCGCGGAAATCCGGGTCCTTTTCCCGGCTGATATAGTCTTTTGCCCGTTCGGTAATAGCGTCTTTTTCCATGATTTCTCCCCCATTTTTACTTTTATAGTATAACCTGAAGGGAGGGGGGCGGGCAAGATGTTGAAGAATATTTAACCCGGAAGGTGTCTTTACACACTTCGGCAGACTTTGTATACTGATTTATTATGATATTTCCCCTTGAAGAGCTCATTGAATATGATGGCAATATGTATGAAATCACTTCTGCGTCTTCGCGGCGGTCGTATCAGCTTTCCATGCTGAAGGACCCCGAAATCGAAGAAAATGACGGCAAGGTGGTTTCCCTCGCGGCGCGGCAGGTCTTTACCGGGGAAATCGAATTCCGTCTGGAAGCCCAGTAAAATATATGGAAACCGGTCCAATTCCGGTTTTGGTGTTTTTTGGTCCCACCGCCTCGGGCAAAACAGATATCCTATTCCGCCTTTTTAATGATCCCCATTTTCCCCTTTCCGCAGAAATTGTTTCCGCCGACTCTATGCAGGTATACCGGGGCATGGATATAGGGACTGCAAAGCCGGGCGCGGCAGAGCGGGAAAAGCTCCCCCATCACCTCATTGACATCCGCAGCCCCAATGAACAGTTCAATGCCGGGGACTTTGTCCGCCTTGCCGATGAGGCTTGCGCCGGTATTTGGCGACGGGGGAAGCTCCCCGTGGTTTCCGGGGGCACGGGATTTTATCTAAAGAATTTTATTCAGGGCTTAAGCGAGGCTCCGCCCTCTGATCCGGTAATCCGCGCCGAACTAAAGAACGCCCTGCAGGAACAGGGCGCCTCTTTTATAATGAAGGAACTTGCCGCCGGGGACCCTGTCAGCGCCGCCCGTATCCATATAAATGATGAATACCGCCTGCTGCGGGCGCTGGAGGTTCTACGCCTCACCGGGCGGCCCCTGAGTTCCTATAACGGTGCAGCCGCAGAATCACGTTCACGTTACCGGTTCCTTATCATCGGACTCAGGCGGCCCCGCGCCGAACTGTACCGCCGTATTGACAAGCGCTGCGAAACAATGTTCCGTGACGGCCTTGTCGGCGAAGTCAGGAAACTCCATGCATCAGGTTACGGTCCCAACGATCCGGGTCTTAAAGCCATTGGCTACAGAGAATTTTTTGTTGATGATCCGCTTGAGGGAATCAGGAT